>JBIPNU010000117.1:0-6726 GCA_044370615.1 Burkholderiales bacterium | reverse complement strand
CCGCCGATCGCCGAAGCACGCGCCATGGAACTCCTAGTGCAGGTACGAGCTGAGCTTTTCTCTCAGCACCAGCCGGCCTTCGGGCGCCGGCACGATGTAGCCGTCGACCTCCAGGCCCTTCATGACGCGCGATACCATCTCGCGCGACGCGCCGATCATCTTGGCGATCTCCTGCCTCGGCAGCTTGCTGCGAACCACCCGCTCGCCGCCGATCTGCTCGGAGAAGTCGAGCAGCACCCGCGCAACCCGTCCGTAGACGTCCAGCAACGCCAGGGTCTCGATCTTCTTGTCGGCCTCGCGAAGCCGCTTGACGAGGCCCCGCATGATCTTCATGGCCATATCGTGGTTCTGCGCCAGCATCGCCTTGAAGCTGTCCTTGTTGATCGCCATGAAGTCGCAGGACTCGATGGTGATCACGCTGGCCGAGCGCGGCGCGTCATCGATCAGGCTCATCTCGCCGAAGCACTCGCCCGGTCCGAGCACCGCCAGGATCACCTCCTTGCCGTCCGCATCGGAGCGCTGCACCTTCGCGCGCCCCGAGAGCAGGATGTAGAGCGACTGCGACGGCTCTCCCTCGGCGACGATCGTGCGCCCCTTCGGAAACGCGCGCCTGACGCTGCCCGCGGCGAGCGCATCGAGCTGCGTCTCGGTCAGGCTGGCCAACAGCGGAACGCGTCTGAGGAACGCCTTGTTTTCTTCGTGAGCCATACTTACCTCGTCGAGGAGTGGGTTCGACGACCCTCGCACGGGCACGGGCGTGATTGTGCCGCAGCGGCGGTTCGTTTCAAAGGAACCCGGTGAAGTAAACGATCCAACTCGTTGTTTATGCGTTGATTTCGAGTTTCCGAGGGCATCCGATGACGAACCACAAACATGCCAGGGTGCTGATCCTGGGCTCCGGGCCGGCCGGCTATACGGCGGCGGTCTATGCGGCGCGCGCCAACCTCAAGCCGGTCCTGGTCACCGGCTTGGCCCAGGGCGGGCAGCTGATGACCACGACCGACGTCGACAACTGGCCCGCAGACGCGCAAGGCGTCCAGGGTCCGGAGCTGATGCAGCGATTCCACGCGCACGCCGAGCGTTTCGACACCGAGTACGTGTTCGACCATATCCACACGGCCGACCTCTCGTCACGACCGTTCCGGCTGACGGGCGATTCCGGCAGCTATACGTGCGATGCGCTCGTGATCGCCACCGGCGCATCGGCAAAGTACCTCGGACTGCCTTCGGAGCAGGCGTTCATGGGCAAGGGGGTCTCCGGTTGTGCGACCTGCGACGGGTTCTTCTACCGCGGACAGGAGGTCGCGGTGATCGGCGGCGGCAACACCGCGGTCGAGGAGGCGCTCTACCTGTCCAACATCGCAAGCAAGGTCACCGTGGTGCATCGCCGCGACCGCTTCCGCGCCGAGGCCATCCTGATCGACAAGCTGATGGCCAAGGTGCGGGCCGGAAAGGTTGAGGTCCGCTGGCACCACGTCCTCGATGAGGTGACCGGCGACGATTCGGGCGTGACCGGCATGCGGATCCGCAACCTGCAGACCGGGGGGGCCGAGCACACACCGCTGCAGGGCGTGTTCATCGCGATCGGGCACGCACCGAACACGGCACTGTTCGAGGGTCAGCTGGAGATGGCGAACGGCTACATCGTCACCCGCAGCGGACTGAGCGGACTGGCCACGATGACCAGCGTCGAGGGCGTGTTCGCGGCCGGCGACGTGCAGGACCACGTCTACCGTCAGGCGATCACGTCGGCCGGGACGGGCTGCATGGCGGCGCTGGACGCCCAGCGCTGGCTCGAGGCGCAGGAGCAGGCCGCCTGACATGGCTCGGCCGACCCGGCGCGACCCTGCCGACACCGGCCGGCCGCACCGCGCCGGGCTCGATTCGCTCGGCGGCCTGCGCGACGCGATCCGCGCTCGGGAGCGGCAGCGCGCCGAGGCGGATGCGGCCGCCCGCGCGCAGCGGGCCCGGATCGAGCGCGAGCGCAGCGAGTTCCGGCGGGCGGTGGCGGACGCGGTGCCGCTGCCGCCGACCGGGCGCGTCGTGCCGGCACCGGCCGCGGTCGCGCCAATCGCACGCCAGTTCGAGCAGGACGAGACGCGTGCGCTCGCCGAGTCGCTGTCCGACGAGATCGACGTGGAGCGGCTGCTCGATACCGACGAGGCCTTGTCGTTCCGCCGTCCGGGTGTCGGGCCGGACGTGCCGCGGCGACTGCGCCGTGGCGACTGGGTGATCCAGCGCGAGATCGATCTGCATGGGTTCAGGGTCGACGAGGCCCGCGAGGCGCTCGCCGCGTTCCTCGTCGACTGCGGCAAGCGGGACGTTCGCTGCGTACGGATCGTGCATGGCAAGGGCCTGGGCTCGGTCAACCGCGAGCCGGTGCTCAAGGGCAAGGTGTTGCGCTGGCTCGCCCAGCGCGACCAGGTTCTTGCGTTCTGCCAGGCCGGGCCGAGCGACGGAGGCAGCGGCGCGCTGGTGGCGCTGCTGCGGGCTGGGCCACCACTGGCGGACCGGGTGGGCCGACGCCGCGGCTGAGCGGCGCGCCTGCGGGCCGATCAGACCGGCGTGTCGCCGCCGGCGCGCCGCGCGTCGAACCACTCGAGCAGGCCCGCCCGACGGTCGGCGAGCCCCTTGTACTCGAGGGTCTGCGGCGACATCGACGCGAGCGCGGCGCGCAGCACCGACAGTCGCGCGGGCGTATCCGCAGCGACTGCGAGCGGCGTCACGTGCAGGCGGATCAGGAATACCGCGCCGCCACCCGGCGGCCCTCCAGGCCACGCGGCGAGGGGCACGCTCACCTGGCGCTCGCAGCGAAACCAGGGCTGCGCGTCGCTTCGGGCGACCTCCGCAGGGTGCCGCGACCACCCGCCGTCGGACGCAATGGTCCAGACGAAGCGAACGAACGGCCCTTGGGACAGCAGCGCCCGCGACAGCGGCAGCGCGGCCGCGAGAAGCAGGCTTGCGTCGGCCACCGGCGCGTGGATCGTCGCGAAGTCCAGTCCGATCTTGGCTGCGGGATCCCAGCCGCTCGGCCAGCAGACATGCAGCAGCGACGCATGCGCCGGGGTTGCGGCCGAGTCCGCCTCGACGACCGCCACGTCCTCCTGCAATGCCAGACCGAGCGCATGCAGCGGGCGCTCGGCAGCCGGCCGCGTCCCGATCCACTCGAGCACGGGTCGGGCATCGGGGCGAAGCGCACGCACGGCGAAAGGGGCGTCCGCGCATGCGGGCATCGCCCAGCCGGCGAGGCTCGCCTGAAGCTCGTTGCCCACCCGGGTCAGCGGCAGACGGTCCACCCGCTGCCGACCCGCGCCTTCCCGGCACTGCGCGTCGACGATCGCGTTCGCCGCAGCGCATACCCGGTGCCACACCGCATCGGGGGCGTCGGCGAGCGCGGGCGTCAGCGCGACGCACCGAGTCCTGTGCCGCTGTAGCCGCGCCCACTTCGCCCGCAGTGCGGTCGGCGCACTGCGATCGGCATCAAGCACCCGCGATTCAAGACGCCCATGCGCCGGCGACCCCAGGCGAGTCAGCCCCGGCTGCGGCCGGTAGGGCGCAGTCACTGGATACGGCGGGTCCGGATCGGGCCACGCGGACACGTCGCCAGCCGGCCAGGTGCACAATGCGGGCCAGGCCATCTCGCTCATCGCCGAATCCCGACTGCCTTGGACGCCCTCCTCCAGCATCTGCCGGAACTCGCGCTCGCCGGTGCCCTTGCCTGGGGTGCGGGCCTGCGGCTGTATCTGGTCGTCTTCGGCCTCGGGCTGGCCGGCTGGCTGGGCTGGCTGCCGCTGCCCGAACACCTGCAGCCGCTTGCCAGCCCGATCGCAGTGGTCGCCGCGGGATTCATGGCGCTGGTCGAGCTCTTCGCAGACAAGCTGCCGTGGCTGGACACGCTCTGGGACGGGCTGCAGACCTTCATCCGAATCCCGGCCGGCGCCGCGCTCGCAGCCGGCGTCTTCGGCGACGCCGGGGCCGGAACCGCACTCGCCGCGGCGCTGCTGGGCGGGACCGTGACTGCCACGACCCATTTCTCGAAAGCGGGAGCCCGGGCAGCGGTCAATGCCTCGCCCGAGCCGTTCAGCAACTGGGGACTGTCCTTCGCGGAGGATGTCGCGGTGATCGGCGGCACGTGGCTGGCGCTCCAGTACCCAGCGGTGTTCCTGGTGCTGTTGGCGGCGTTCCTCGCAGGCGCGCTGCTGCTGGTGGGCTGGGTGGTCCGCGGCTTTCGCAGGCTGTTCGGCCGCCCGGCCGCCGCCGCCCGGATCGCCGAGCCGCGTTGAGCGACGCAGCCGCGGGGCTGCCGGTCAGATCGCCTCGTTGCCGGTCTCGCCGGTGCGAATGCGCACGACCTGCTCGACCGCCGTGACGAAGATCTTGCCGTCGCCGATCCGGCCGGTGCGGGCCGACCGCAGCACTGCGTCGATCGCCGCGTCGACCGAGGTATCGGGCACCACGACCTCGACCTTCACCTTGGGCAGGAAATCGACCACGTACTCGGCTCCACGGTAGAGCTCGGTATGCCCCTTCTGCCGGCCGAAGCCCTTCACCTCGATCACGGTCAGGCCATTGACCCCAACCTCCGCGAGCGCCTCGCGCACTTCGTCCAGCTTGAACGGCTTGATGATGGCGGTGATCCGTTTCATGGCGCGCGGGCTCCGTCGGCAGGGCGTGGTCGTTGATTGTAGTCAGTCGCGGAAACGTGAGGTGATCGGGTAGCGCCAGTCGCGGCCGAATGCGCGATGCGTGACCCGGATGCCGACCGGTGCCTGCCGGCGCTTGTACTCGCTCACCCGCATCAGCCGGACCACCGTGTCGACCGCCTCGCGGGGGTACCCTGCGGCTACGATCTCGTCCACGCGCCGATTGTCCTCCATGTACATCTGCACGATGCCGTCGAGCTGGTCGTACGGGGGGAGCGAATCCTGGTCGGTCTGATCCGGGCGCAGCTCGGCACTCGGGGCACGGGTGATGATGCGCCTGGGAATGATCGGCTCGATCCGGTTGCGGTACTCGGCGAGCCGGTAGACCAGCGTCTTGGCGATGTCCTTGATCACCGCGAACCCGCCAGCCAGATCGCCGTACAACGTGGAGTAGCCGACCGCCATCTCGGATTTGTTGCCGGTGGTCAGCACGATCGAGCCGAACTTGTTCGACAACGCCATGAGCAGCGTGCCGCGGATGCGCGCCTGCAGATTCTCCTCGGTGGTGTCCGCCGCAAGGCCACTGAACTCGGACTCGAGGGTCTGCAGGAACGCGTCGAAGCATCGCGCGATCGGAATCTCGTCGTAGCGCACGCCGAGCCGCGAGGCCATCTCCCGAGCGTCGGTCCAGGACATCTCCGCGGTGTAGGGCGACGGCATCATCACCGCCCTCACCCGCTGCGCTCCGAGCGCGTCGACCGCGATCGCCAACGTGAGCGCCGAGTCGATGCCCCCCGACAGCCCGATGATCGCACCGGGAAAGCCGTTCTTACCGAGGTAGTCGCGCACGCCGAGCACCAGCGCGGCGTACACCTGCGCCTCGAGCGGAAGCGCCGGGGCGACCGGACCGGTCGGCGTGCCATCCGCAGCCACTTCGACCAGCAGCAGATCCTCCTCGAAGGCGCGCGCCTGCGCGGCGAGCGTGCCGTCGGCCGCGACCGCGAACGACATCCCGTCGAACACCAGTTCGTCCTGCCCGCCGACCATGCTGGACAGCACGATCGACAGCCCCTGCGCGCACACGTTGTCGCGCACCACGTCGATCCGCAGGTGCTGCTTGTCCAGGTGGTAGGGCGAGGCGTTCGGGGCGAGCAGCACCTGGGCGCCCGCTGCCCGGGCGGCCCGCGGTGCGGCCTCGCGCCAGAAGTCCTCGCAGATCACCACGCCGAAGCGCACGCCGTCGCAGTCGAAGACCAGGGGGTCGCACCCCGGCAAGAAGTAACGCGGTTCGTCGAACACCGCGTAGTTCGGCAGTTCGCGCTTGCGGTATTCGCCGATCACGCGCCCGTCGACGATCACGCTCGCCGCGTTGTACTGCCCGCCCGCATCGCGCGAGGGGTGCCCGACCACCAGGTGCAGGCCGGGCCACGTCCGCGACTGCTCGATCAGGGCGGCGAGGGCAGCGACGCTCCTGGCATAGAATGCCTCTCGCAGCAGCAGGTCCTCGGGCGGGTAGCCGGTGAGCGACAGCTCGGGCGTGACCAGTACCCGGGCCCTCGCCTCGTGTGCACGCCGCGCAGCCTCGACGATCCGGTTCCGGTTGCCGTCGAAGTCACCGATGACCTGATTCAGCTGTGCACTGGCGACCCGAACGGACATGAGCGAATCGGACGGAGCGGCGCGGGGGCGTGATTATCGCACGCAGATCGTCGCGGACCTGCACGAGCTGCCCGCGGCCGACTGGGACCAGCTCGCCGCCGACGGGCCGCCCTTCATACGCCACGCCTTCCTGCTCGCGGCCGCGGCGCCGCTGTTCCTGACGGCGCACTCGTACGGCGAGTACGTGTTCGACTGGGCGTGGGCGGACGCCTACCGCCGCCACGGTCTGCGCTACTACCCCAAGGGGCTGGTGGCGATACCGTTCACCCCGGTGCCTGGCCCGCGGCTGCTCGCACGCGATGCCGAGGCACGCGCCGCGCTGGTGCGGGCGCTGCTCGCACAGTGCGAGACCCTGCAGCTGTCGTCGCTTCATGTGCTGTTTCCCACCGCGGCCGATGAGGCCGCGGCGCTCGAGGCGGCCGGG
>JBIPNU010000116.1:0-6762 GCA_044370615.1 Burkholderiales bacterium | reverse complement strand
CGTGCAGGTCATCATCGCGAACAGTTCGCCGGCCATGTGCTGCGAGGTGCCGGAGCCGGCGGAGGAGAAGGTGACCTCGCCCGGCCGCTTGCGGGCGAGCGCGACCAGTTCCTTCACGGTGCGCGCCGGCATCGAGGGGTGGACCACCAGCATGTTCGGATTGGTGGCGAGCAGGATCACCGGCGCGAAGTCGCGGATCGGATCGAACGCGAGCTTGCCGTAGAGCGACGGGTTGATGCCGTGGGTGCTGATGGTGGTCAGGAACAGCGTGTAGCCGTCGGGCGGCGACTTGGCGGCGATCTCGGCGGCGACGTTGCCGCCCGCGCCAGGGCGGTTGTCGACGATGACCGGCTGCCCCATCTGCCGCGACAGCGGCTCGGCCATCACCCGGGAGATGATGTCGCCCACCGAGCCCGGTCCGATCGTCACCAGGATGCGCAGCGAGCGCGTGGGGAATTTCTGCGCCTGGGCGAAGGCGAGCGACGCCGAGCCGACTGCGCCCAGCGCGAGGGTCGCGGCAAGCGCCGCGGCGAGCGGGGTGGTCCGCCGGCGCGCGGTCAGGGCGCGGGCGGCCGCGCGAACGGGTGTCGACGGGATCGGATGGCGCAGGTTCATGTGGCGTACCTCGGGAATGGAAACGGGCGATGGCGGAGCGAGGACAGGGCGGGACAGGCAGGCACGGGCAGGGGCAGCCGGGAGCGCGACCCGATGCAGGAAGGGCGCCGGGGCATGCCGAGGGCGCTGCGTGCATGATCGCGCAGACCGCCGCTCGGGCGTGATTATGTGATCACGCGATCCGGTTGTCGCGCGCGGGGTTGCGCGCGCCGCGCATTGCGCGACTGCAGCCGTCCGCCCCTGACCTGAAGCGCCCGGGCACCGCGCATCAGGCCGGGCCCCGTGACGGCCCGGCCGGGCGATCGCCGGGCGTCCCCCGGTCCGCGGATGCCGATCGACCGGTCGCGCCGCACGGCCCGGGGGCGCGCGACTCGCGAGGCCGCGGGGCGGGCGCGATCGCACGCCCTTCCCCGAGGCGGCCGGCATCGGCGGGCGCGAAGCGGCACAATGCGCGCAGCATCGCCGTTCGGGCGGCGGTCGACGGGGCTGGAGGAGTGCATGCGAGCGGCCGGCCCCGCGCGAACGCGAGCCGCGGGACGGCGTTCCCACGGCGGTGTCCGCAGGCGGGGGACCGCACACAGCGAAGGAGGAGACCATGGCGCAGTTCAGGGGAGGCGAGGGATCGGCCGAGCGAGCCGGGACGCACGGGTCGGGACGCGTGGATGGTTCGCGGCGCAGGCTGATCGGTGGCGCCGCAGCGCTGGGCGCGCTCGCGGCCGGCAGCGGCTGTGCACTGATGCCGGACACGGGCGTGGGGGGCGGCGGCGCGCTGCCCGCGCGCGGCGAGTGGCTGCTGCGCGGCGGCTACGTGATGACGATGGAGCGCTCGGTCGGAGACCTCGCCGGTGCCGACGTGCATGTCCGCGACGGCGTGATCGTGGCGGTCGGGCGCGCGCTGCAGGCACCGGGCGCACGCGTGATCGATGCGCGCGACATGATCGTGATGCCGGGCATGGTCGAGACGCACTGGCACATGTGGAATACCCTGCTGCGCAGCATGTCGCTCGACGAGAAGAAGTTAGGCTATTTCCCGACCGCACTGGGGCTGGGGCGCCACTACGTGCCAGGCGACATGTACGCGGGCACCCGGCTCGCCTGCGCCGAGGCGATCCACTCGGGCATCACCTTCGTGCACGACTGGTGCCACAACATCCGCACGCCGACCCATGCGCGCGAGAACCTGCGCGCGCTGTCCGAGTCCGGCCTGCGGGGCCGATTCTCCTACGGCACCATGCAGGGGCACCCGGTCGACCAGACGATGGACCTCGCCGACCTCGAACGCCTGCGCGCGGACTGGTCGCAGCACGACGCCGGCGGCCGGCTGGCGCTGGGGATCGCCTGGCGCGGCGTGGCCACCGGAGGGACCGGTGCGATCAAGGCCGAGGCGTCGCGCCGCGACATCGCCGAGGCTCGTCGGCTCGGCCTGCCGGTGTCCGTGCACCTGAACAACTCGCGCGCCCGCGCGGGCGGCATCGCGCAGGTGGCGAAGGACGGCCTCCTCGGCCCCGACCTGCAGGCGATCCACGCCGTCTGGGTGACCCCCGAGGAGGTACGCGCGCTGGTCGACTCGCGCGCGGCCGTGAGCATCTCGCCGTTCACCGAACTGCGCATCGGCTTCGGCGTGCCGCCCACCAGCACCTTCCTGCAGGCCGGCATCCCGCTGGGATTGTCGGTGGACACCACGGCGCTATCGGGCAACGCGGACATGTTCGGCATCATGAAGGTGACGCAGAATGCCGAGAACGCCCGCACCGAGAACGAGTTCCAGTTGCCTGCGCGGCGCGTGCTCGAACTGGCGACGATCGAGGGCGCGCGTTCGATGGGCATGGCCGACCGCATCGGGTCGCTGGCGGCGGGAAAGCGTGCCGACCTGATCATGGTGGACACGCGGGCGATCAACCTCGGCGTCTTCACCGACCCGGCGCACCTGCTGGTCGAAGCGGCGCAACCGGGCAACGTCGACACCGTGATGGTCGACGGGCGCCTCCTCAAGAGCGGGGGCCGGCTGACCGCGCTCGACCCGGCGCGGGTGGTGGCCGATGCGCGAGAGTCGCTGGCCGCGCTGCGCAAGCGCGCGAACTGGTGGTAGCGCCGGGGCGCCGGGTGGGTCCGGACGGTCTCGCGCGGCGCCCGGGGCCGTAGCCGTCCGCCCGGACTTCGCGGGCGGGTCGGCACGCTCCGGGCCCGGTGGCGCCGCGGGTGGGGCGACCGGCCGCGTACCCGCCGGCCGCGCACCCGCCGGTCGCGCAGCGTCGCAGGTCCGTGCCCGCGCGGATCGGCCGCAGGATCAGCCGACCGATCCGTCCGCGGCCCGCCGCAGCACCCGGCCCGGCAGCGCGCCGGTGTGCACGGCGTGGTCGATCACGACCGTGCCGTTGACCAGCACCGTGGTGCGCGCGCCGGTCGGGTAGCGGTGCGGATCGTCGTAGGTCGCCTGGTCGCGGAAGTCGTCCGGGTCGAACAGCACCACGTCGGCGCGCTGCCCCGGCGCGAGGGTCCCGCGGTCGCGCAGCCCCAGTGCCCGGGCGGTCGCGCCGGTCATCTTGCGGATGGCCGCCTCGAGCGGCAGCAGTCGCTGCTCGCCGACGTAGCGGGAGATCACGCGGGGGAAGGTGCCGTAGAAGCGCGGGTGGGGCATGCCCTGGCTGGTGATGCCGTAGGTCGCCACGCAGTTGCCGTCGGAACCCACCAGCGCGTCGGGGCAGCAGACGATCGCGCGGATGTCCTCCTCGGCGATCGAGATCACCAGCACGCGGGTGGCACCGCGGTCCTCGACGAGGTAGTCGCAGACCACGTCGATCGGATCGGCGTCGCGCTCGCGCGCCAGGGTGGCGATGGTCTTGCCGCAGTGCTGGGGCAGGTGCGGCGAAATGGACACCTGCACGCAGTCCCAGTCGGGGATGCGTCCCCAGTTGTTCAGGCCGTCGCGCGCGATGTCCTCGCGGATGCGCGCGCGGGTCTCGGGCAGCGGCAGGCGCGCGAGCATCGCCTCCACGCCGCCGGCCTGCACCCACTGCGGCATCAGGTTCTTCAGCGGATTGCTGCCCGCGGTGTAGGGGTGCGAGTCGCAGTTGACCGCCAGGCCTTCGGCGCGGGCGCGCGCCATGCGTTCGAGCGCGACGGCCGCCTTGCCCCAGTTGTCCATCCCGGAAGTCTTGAAGTGCACGATCTCCACCGGGATGCGGCAGGTGCGCGCGATGTCGATCGCCTCGTCGACCGCCTCCAGCACGCCGTTCGACTCGTCGCGGATGTGCGTGAAATAGCCGCCGCGATGACGGCGCACGACCTCGCACAGGGCGACCATCTCGGCGCGCGAGGCGTACGAACCCGGCGAGGTGAACAGCCCCGAGGACAGGCCCAGCGCCCCGGCCTGCAACCCGTCCTCGAGCATGGCCGCCATGTGCGCCATCTCGCCTGCGGTGGGCGCTCGCTGGTCCATGCCCATCGCCATCAGGCGCAGCGTGTTGTGCCCCACCAGCATGCCTGCATTGACGGCCGTCGCCGGGAAACTGTCCAGGTATTCGGCGAACCCCATCTCGCGGAACGGCAGCCACGGGGCGCTGGGCGAGAGATAGTCGCGCAGCAGTTCGACCTTGCCCGGCAGGACCGGCGCGACGGAAAAGCCGCAGTGGCCGATGAGTTCGGTGGTCACGCCCTGGCGCAACTTGCTCTCCGCCTTCGGGTTGATCGGCAGGGTGAAGTCGGAGTGGGTCTTGATGTCGATGAACCCGGGCGCGACGACGAGTCCGTCGGCGTCCATCACCCGCGCTGCCGAACCCGGCAGGTTCTCGCCGACGGCCACGATGCGGCCGCTGGCGATCGCCACGTCGGCACGGCGGCCGGGCCCGCCCGTGCCGTCGATCACCTGTCCGTTGCGCAGCATCAGGTCGTGGTCGGGCATCGGGGGCACTCGTCGTCGGGGCAGGGGAAGCGGATTGTATCGGCTACCATCGGCGCGAGCCCTGCAGCCGGACCGGCCGGCAGGCCGGCTTCCGGAGTCCTCGAGCGGAGACCCTGCCCATGTCCGACCGACGTGTCATCGATCGCGCGATCGCGCGCCCCGCCCGGCCGGGCGTCCTCCAGAGTGCCTGCGCTGGCCTGATCGGCATCGGGTTGCTCGCGGGCGCGGGGACGCTCGAGATCCGTACCGTCGCGGCGCAGGAGGCGGGATTCCCCTCGCGGCCCGTCCGGATCGTCGTGCCCTACCCGCCCGGCGGACCGAACGACATCCTCGCGCGGATGCTCGGCGCTCGGCTGGGCGAGGGCTGGAACCAGCCAGTGGTCATCGACAATCGGCCGGGGGCCGGGGGCAACATCGGCACGGTCACGGTGACCCGTGCCAACCCCGACGGCCACACGGTGGTGCTGCACGCGATGGCAGTGGCGGTGAACCCGACGCTCTACGGCGATGCGGTGCCCTACAAGCTGTCAGAGCTTGCGCCGGTCACGCTGGTGGCCCGGGGCCCGCTGGTGATGACGGTACACCCGTCGGTGCCGGCCAACAGCGTGAAGGAGTTCCTCGCGCTCGCCCGCGCCCGGCCCGGCTCGATCAACTACGGCTCGGGCGGCAACGGCTCGTCGCTGCATCTTGCCGGTGAACTGTTCAAGGCCCAGAGCGGCGCTGCGATCACGCATATCCCCTACAAGGGCAGCGCGGACATGATCAACGACCTGCTGGGCGGGCGGATCTCCGTGGTGTTCGCCAGTCCGCTCAACGCGGTCCCGCTGGCCCGCCAGGGCAAGCTGAGGATGCTCGCGGTCACCTCCGCCCGGCGAGCCAGCGCCCTGCCGGAACTGCCCACCATCGCCGAAGGCGGCGTGCCCGGCTACGACATGGAGGCCTGGTTCGCGGTGCTCGCCCCGGTGGCCACGCCCAGGACGGTCGTCGCCCAGTTGTCGAAGCAGATCGGCGCCGCGTTGCGATCGCCCGAAGTCCAGGAGCGTCTGGCGGCCCTGGGCATCGAGGCGGCACCCACCACCCCCGAGCAGGCCGCGGAGTACATCCAGCGCGAAGCGGCGCGCTGGGATCGCATCCTGCGCACGGCCGGCGTCAAGGCCGACTGACCCCGATGCGCCTGATCCCCGACTCGCGTCGACGCTCCCTGCTGGCTGCCGCAAGCGCGCTGCCGCTGTCGGTGGCCGCGCCCTCGCGCGCCCAGAAGGCGTCCGACCCCGGCGCGGTGCTGCGCATCGCGCTCTCCGGGGAGGTGACCTCCCTCGACCCGCACTTCCTCAACGCGGCGCCCAACAACACCGTCGCCCGGCATCTCTACGATTCGCTGGTGCAGGTGGACGCCGACGGCCGCCTGCAGCCGGCGCTGGCCGAGTCCTGGCGCACGCTCGACCCGCTCACCTGGGAGTTCCGGCTGCGCCGCGGCGTGCGCTTCCATGACGGGCAGCCCCTCACTGCCGAGGACGTGATCGCCTCGCTGGAGCGTCCTGCGGCGCTGGTGAAGAGCCCGGGTCCGTTCACCGCCTTCACCCGGCCGGTGGTCTCGCGCGAGGCCCCCGACGCGCACACGGTGCGCCTGCGTACGGCCACCCCGTACGGACCGCTCGCGCTCGACCTGTCGAACATCTTCATCGTGCCGCGACGACTCGCCGCTGGCGCCAGCACCGACGACTTCAATGCCGGCCGGGCGGCGATCGGTACCGGCCCGTGGCGGTTCGCGAGCTGGCGGCGCGGCGAGGGCGTGGAACTGCTGCGCAACGACGCGTGGTGGGGGCCGGCGCCGGCGTTCGAGCGGGCACAGTTGCGCGTGATCCCCGGCGATCCCACCCGCCTTGCGGCGCTGTTGGCGGGCGAGGTCGATGCGATCGAATCCGTGCCGCCGGCCGACATGGGTCGGTTGCGGTCGAACGCGAAGCTCGCGGTCGAGCAGCGTCCCTCGTGGCGCACGCTGTTCTTCCAGCTCGACCAGTACCGCGATCGCTCGCCGTTCATCACCGACCGCTCGGGCCGGCCGCTCGATCGCAATCCGCTGCGCGACCCCCGCGTGCGCGAGGCACTGTCGCTCGCCGTCGATCGCCGGGCGCTGTGCGAGCGTACGCTCGACGGGCTGGCGACGCCGGCCTCCAACCTGGTCGCGCCCGGCATCCTCGGGCACCACGACGGGTTCAAGCCGCCGGCCGCCGATCCGGCCGGCG
>JBIPNU010000114.1:0-6785 GCA_044370615.1 Burkholderiales bacterium | reverse complement strand
TGTCACCGGCGCGAGCGGATCCTGCAGGGTCTGGAAGCGCTGCATCCGCGCGATCAGTCCGCCCCATTCGGATACGCGTGCGAGCGTGGCATCGCGCAGCAGGTTGGCCTGCGAGGTGAGCGCGATACGGGTCGACAGGTCCCTGAAGTAGAAGTCGTCGGAGACCTTCTGCATGTCGACCATTCCGGTCCAGCGGCCCCCGAGCGCGTCGGTGCCGAAAGAATGCAGGTGGCGGGCGGCGACCAGGTAGCGATCGTCGCCCCTGACTCGATCCGAGGGGAGGAACTCGGCACGCAGTTCACCGCGATAGTCGGGCTCGAGATAGCGGAACTCGTTGCCGATCTGCAGGCCGCGCCGCGTGATCGCCCGCGGGGTCGCGGTGTAGTCCCGGTTGGGCGCGAGGGCCCAGTAGTACGGCGCGAACACCTCCGGACCGTTGCGTCCCGAGATCGACAGCGTGGGTGCGAGAAACCCGGATTTGCGTTCCGCCGACAACGGGAAGGAGAGCACCGGTGCGTAGAAGATCGGCACGCCGAGGAACTCCAGCGTGGCGCCCCGGGCCAGGCCGCTGTTGCGCGACTGGTCGATCAGCAGCTCGTCGGCGCGGATGTACCAGTCGTCCGAGCCGGGTCCGCAGGTGGTGTATTCGGCGCGCTCGGCGCGCAGGCGCTCCTCGCTCTCGATGAACATCCGCCGCGCGGTACCTCGCCCGCCGAACTCCGGCATGAAGTAGTCGGGCCACTCCATGAATCCGGTCTCGCGCACGATGTTCAGGAACAGGTAGGGACCGCGTATCTCGTTGCGGCGATGCACCAGCACCACGTTGCCCTCGGCGACCAGGTCGCCGTCGGTGGCAGTGTGGCGGATGCGGTCCGCGAACACGGCGCTGCCGCGCCGGCGCAGCACCGCGTCGCCTTCGGCTTCGATCTCCTCGCGGCCCCGGCCGTACAGCCGGTCGGCCTCGATGAACAGCGGCAGCGGATCGCGACGATCGGCCGGGATGCGGAGCAGGTCGGGCTCGAGGCGCAGGCCAGCGCCCGGTGCGGGCGCCTGGGCATGGCCGGAGCAGGGACCGAGGGCGAGGAGCGCCGCGCACGCCAGCCGGAAGGTCGAACGGCGCATGGAGAGGCGGGATGGGAAGCGGCCACGGAACGTTCGCACAAATCGCCAGGCCAGGCAATCGCGGGCTGGCCGGCTGCGCTGCGCGATAATCGGACGCCATGACCGCCCCCGCCCCGCCGACGCCCCCCGAGCCTGCCAGCCCGCCAGCCGCCGACGTGCGGCGCGAGGCCGCGGCTGCCTGGGTGGGCGAGGTCCTGGGCACCGCCGGGCCGCTTGCGCTCGAACCGGCATCGGCCGACGCGAGTTTCCGCCGCTATTTCCGCCTGGTCGCGCCCGGGGGTGGCACGCTGATCGTGATGGATGCCCCGCCCGCGCACGAGGATTGCGCGCCCTTCGTGGCGGTCGCCGCGCGGCTCGAGGCAGGCGGCATTCGCGCGCCGCGCGTGCTGGCGCGTTCCGACCAAGGCTTCCTCCTGCTCACCGACCTGGGACGCGACACGCTGCTCGATGCGCTCGCCCTCGCCAGCGCACATCGGACCGAGGCGCTCTATCGCGAGGCGATCGCGACCCTGGTGCGGATGCAGGGGCTCGCGGCCGACGATCTGCCTGCCTACGATGCCGCGCTCCTGTCGCGCGAACTCGCGCTGTTCCCGGACTGGTATCTCGGGCGCCACCTCGACGAGGCGCCGGACGCGCAGGCGCGGGCCGAGCTCGAGGCGGTATTCGCCCGGCTCGTGGCGAACATCCTCGGCCAGCCGCGCGTGTTCGTGCACCGCGACTACCATGCGCGCAACCTGATGGTCGACGCCGAGGGCCTGGGCGTGCTCGATTTCCAGGACGCGGTGCACGGGCCGGTGACCTACGACCTGGTGTCGCTGCTGCGCGACGCGTACGTCCACGCCGAGGAGCCGGTGGTGATCGACCGCGCGATCCGCTTCTGGGAATCCGCGCGCGCGGACGGGATTCCGGTCGCGGCCGACTTCGGCGCGTTCTACCGCGATCTCGAATGGATGGGCGTGCAGCGACACCTGAAGGTGATGGGGATCTTCGCGCGGCTCGCGCACCGCGACGGCAAGCCGCGCTATCTCGCCGATCTCCCGAGGGTGCGCGACTACCTGGTCGCCGCCTGCAGTCGCTACGGCGAACTGTCGCCGCTGCTGCGCTGGCTCGGCGTCGATCCGGTGCCGCCCGCGCTGTCCTTCCACCGGCCGCTGGCCTCGTGATCGCGATGATCCTCGCCGCCGGACGCGGCGAGCGGATGCGACCGCTGACCGATCAGTGCCCGAAGCCGTTGCTGGCCGCTGGCGGTCGCCCCCTGATCGGGCACCTGCTCGCGGCGCTCGCCACCGCGGGATTCGCACGCGTGGTCGTGAACACCGCCCATCTCGGCGAGCATCTGGAGCGCTCGCTGGGCGATGGGCGCGCGCACGGCCTGACGATCGACTGGTCGCGCGAGGACGAGGCGCTGGAGACCGCCGGGGGCATCGCCCTCGCGCTCGCGCGCCGGCTGCTCCCCGCGGACGAGCCGTTCCTCGTCGTCAACGGCGACATCTGGCTCGATCTGGACTTCGCCGCCTTCGCGGCGCGGGCGCGGCGCGAACTGGAGGACCCGCGCACCGATGCGCACCTCCTGCTGGTCGACAATCCGGCGCATCACCCGCGCGGGGACTTCGACCTGCACGACGGGCGGGTGGTCGGCGAGCTGCCGGAAGGTGCGATACGCCTCACCTTCGCCGGGGTGGGGGTATACCGGCCCGCGCTGTTCGCGGACCTCGCGCCCGGCGCCCGGGCGGCGCTCGCGCCCCGGCTGCATTCGGCGCGCGACCGCGGCGCGTTGTCGGCCGAGCGCCATGCGGGGCGCTGGTTCGACATCGGCACGCCGCAGCGACTGGCAGAGCTGGATCGCGCGCTGCGCGAGGGTTTCTGACCGGGGCCGGTCCCTATAATCGAACCGGCCCCGCCGCCGACTGGAGCACGTGCATGACCGAAGCCCTGGTGATCGATCCATCCGCCACGCCCGAGGCGCCGCTGCCGCAGGCGCAGGCCGCGCGCGCGCGCCGGGAGCGGCTCCTCGCGCGGCTGCGCGAGGGCGTCGCCGTGATCGCGACCGCGCCGGAGCGGGTGCGCAACCGCGACACCCACCATCCCTACCGGTTCGACAGCCACTTCTACTATCTCACCGGGTTCACCGAGCCCGAGGCGGTCCTGGTGCTGGTCGCGGGGCCGCAACCGCGACATGTCCTGTTCTGCCGGGACCGCGATCCGGAGCGCGAACTGTGGGAGGGCCGCCGGCACGGTCCGGAACGGGCTCGCGCGCGGTTCGCGTTCGACGAGGCCCACCCGATCGAGGAGCTGGATGCGCGGATGCCGGAGCTGCTGGCCGACGCGCCGGTGCTGCACTGTCCGCTGGGCGAGTCCGGGGGCTGGAACGAACGCGTGTCCGGATGGCTGGCGGCGGTCCGCTCGCGCGCCCGCAGCGGAGTGCGAGCGCCCGAGGTGCTGGCCGAAGTCCGCGGGCCGATCGACGAGATGCGACGGGTGAAGGAGGCCGGGGAGATCGCGACGATGCGCAGGGCGGCGGCGATCTCCGGGCGCGCGCACCGCCGCGCGATGCACGCGGCGCGTCCGGGTCGCCACGAGTACGAGGTCGAGGCCGAATTGCTGCACGAGTTCCGCCGCAGTGGCGCGCAGGCGCCCGCCTACCCGTCGATCGTCGCGGCCGGCGGGAATGCCTGCGTGCTGCACTACGTCGAGAACGACGCCCCGTTGCGTGCGGGCGAACTGCTGCTGGTCGATGCGGGCTGCGAACTCGATGGCTACGCGTCGGACATCACGCGCACCTTCCCGATCGACGGCCGGTTCACCGGCGAGCAGCGCGCGCTCTACGAGTGCGTGCTGGCGGCGCAGGCGGCGGCGATCGACGCGGTTGCGCCGGGCGCGAGCTGGCAGGCGCCGCACGAGGCGGCGATCGCGGTACTCGCGCGTGGCTTCGTCGATCTCGGACTGCTCGAAGGCCCGGTGGAGCGGGTGCTCGAATCCGGCGACTACCGGCGCTTCTACATGCA
Organism: Burkholderiales bacterium; assembly: GCA_044370615.1. Taxonomy (GTDB): domain Bacteria; phylum Pseudomonadota; class Gammaproteobacteria; order Burkholderiales; family CAIKXV01; genus CAIKXV01. The sequence goes on along the minus strand of JBIPNU010000114.1, from coordinate 2,658 downwards.
CCGGACCGGCCACTGGCTCGGGCTCGACGTGCACGACGCCGGCGACTACAAGGACCGGGCGACCGGCGACTGGGTGCGGCTCGAGCCGGGCAACGTGACTACGGTCGAGCCCGGCTGCTACGTGCGCCCCGGCGAGGGCGTGCCCGAGCGCTTCTGGAACATCGGCATCCGCATCGAGGACGACGTGCTGGTCACCGCCGGGGGGCGCGAGGTGCTGACGCCGGAGGCGCCGAAGGCGGTCGCCGACATCGAGGCGTGGATGCGCGAGCGGCCGCCTGCGTGAGCAGCGCGCCCCGCGTCATCGTCGTCGGCGCAGGGCCCGTCGGGGCGGTTGCCGGACTTGCCCTGGCCGCGGCCGGGGTCCCGGTGAGGCTGCTCGACGCCCGCGCGCGAGGCGCGTGGCGCCACGATCGGCGCGCGCTGGCGCTGTCCTGGGGTAGCCGCCTGGTGCTGGAGCGTTGCGGGGTGTGGACGCGAATCGCGCAGGCCGCGCCGATCCGCCGGGTGTCGGTCTCCGAGCGCGGCATGTTCGGGACCCTGGAACTGTCGGCCGGTGAACTCGGCCTGCCTGCGCTCGGGTACGTGGTCGAATACGGAGTGCTCGCCGATGCGTGCGCGATCGCCCTAGAGACCGCGGCGGTCGATGTCGCGCACGAGATGCCGGTGCAAGCGCTCGCCCCGCTCGAAAGCGGCGTCTGCGTGCGCACCGAAGGCGGAGAGGTACGGGCAGCGTGGGCGCTGCTTGCCGACGGCGCCGAGGGCGTCGACAGCGGCCAGACGCTGGCGCGTCGCGAGCAGCCCTACCGCCAGGTCGCACTGGTGGGCGATGTGCGCTGCGCGCGCCTCGACGCGTCGACCGCCTGCGAACGCTTCACCGGTCGCGGGCCGCTCGCGTTGCTGCCGCGCGCGGACCACCACGCCTGCGTGTGGGTGATGCCCGAGGAGGACGCGCAGGCGCTGCTGGAGGCCTCGCCCGAGCGCCAGTCGACGGCGCTGACGCAGGCGGCTGGCGCGGTCGCCGGCGAGTGCGTGTGGCGTGAGCCGCCGCGGCCGGTCAGGCTCGCGCTCACGCGCACGCGCGCGGCCGCCGACAGCCGGATCGTGCCGATCGGCAACGCGTCCCAGGCGCTGCATCCGGTCGCCGGACAGGGCCTCAACCTGGGCCTGCGCGACGCCTGGGCGATCGCGCGGGACTGGCCCGCCAGCGGCGAGGAGTCCGATGAGCGGCGCCACCTTGCCCGTCGGGTCGCCGATCGCCGGCGCGATCGCGCGGTGACCGTGCGGGCTACCGCCGCGCTGGCGCGCCTGACGGCGATCGACTGGCTTCCGGTGCGCGCGGCCCGGGGGTTGGGCATCGCCGCGCTCGACGCGCTGCCGGCGCTGCGCAGGCGTGTGCTCGCCACGCTGGTGTTCGGCGCCTGATCGGGCGCCGCGAGCCTCCTTTTTGCAGTCGCGACCCTGCGTCATTACAATCCGACCCCCGCGCGCACCGCGCGCATCCGCGAGCGCCGTGGCCTGCCTCGGCGAACTGCCCCTGCCGGACTGCGTCGATGCGCATCGGTGAATACCTGATCTCGCCTCCGCTGGTCGTCGCTCCGATGGCCGGCGTGACCGACCGGCCGTTCCGCGCGCTGTGCCGCCGCATGGGCGCGGGCATGGCGGTCTCCGAGATGGTGGCCTCGGACCCTCGGCTGCGCGAGAGCGCGAAGACCCGGCTGCGCACCGATCACGCCGGAGAGCCGGGCCCGGTGGTGGCCCAGATCGCGGGCGCCGACCCGGCGATGCTCGCCGATGCCGCGCGCTTCAACGTCGATCGCGGCGCACAGGTGATCGACATCAACATGGGTTGTCCGGCGAAGAAGGTCTGCAACGTCGCCGCCGGCTCCGCCCTGCTGCGCGACGAGTCGCTGGTCGGACGCATCCTCGATGCGGTGGTGGCGGCCGTGGAGGTGCCGGTGACCCTCAAGATCCGAACCGGCTGGGACCGCGAGCACCGCAACGCGACCGCGATCGCCCGCCTGGCGCAGTCGGCGGGCATCCGGGCGCTGACCGTCCACGGTCGGACCCGGGCCGATGCCTTTGACGGCGAGGCCGAATACCAGACGATCGCCCGGGTGCGCGAGGCGATCTCGATCCCGCTGATCGCCAACGGCGACATCCTCCATGCAGGGCAGGCGCGTGCGGTGCTGCGCGAGACTGGCGCCGATGCGCTGATGATCGGTCGCGGTGCCTTCGGCCGCCCATGGATCTTCCGCGAGATCGCCGCCGCGCTGGCGGACGCCCCGGTTCCGGGCCCGCCGACCCCTGCCGAGTGGTCGTCCCTCGTGCTGGGGCATCTGCAGGCGATGCACGCGTTCTACGGCGAGCACACCGGCGTGCGGGTCGCGCGCAAGCACCTGGGCTGGTACCTTCATGCCCTGGGCGAGGCGGGGGTCTCGCCCGAGGCGCTGCGGCTGCGCGAACAGGTCAACGGCGCGACCCGCGCCGAGGATCAGGTCGCGGCAGTCGTCGCGTTCTGCGCGCTGCAGTGCGCGCGAACGGGGGCGGCCACGCAGCCCGAGGCACGGCCCACGCGGCCGCGCTACAACAACCACGTGTCGAGTCCGCGGCCGGCGGCAGCCGCGCCCGCCGGCGGGTAGGGGACCATGAGCGAAGAGA
>JBIPNU010000113.1:0-6817 GCA_044370615.1 Burkholderiales bacterium | reverse complement strand
CGAAGGCGTCCCGCCGACGACGAGGTCGACCGGTCGCGCGTCAGTCGATCCCGCAGGCGAGGCCCTTCAGGTAGTCACCCTCCGGAAACGACAGCAGCACCGGATGATCCTCGGCCGGGCCGAGCCGCGCGAGCAGACGGACTGCAACGCCGGCGTCCGCCGCCGCGCCGGCGACGATCTTCTGGAACAGGTCGGCGGTCACGGCGCCCGAACAGGAGTAGGTGAACAGGCGACCGCCCGGGGCCAGCAGCTTGAGCGCGAGCAGGTTCACGTCCTTGTAGGCCCTGGCTGCGGCCGGGACCGTGGCCAGGGTAGGTGCGAACTTCGGCGGGTCGAGCACGATCAGGTCGAAGCGCTCGCCCCGGTTGCGAAGTTCCCGAAGCGCGACGAACGCATCGGCCACCCGCGCGTCGAGCCGTCCCGGCTCGACGCCCTGGGCCCCTGCCTGCGCGAGCAGCCGCTCGATGGCCGCCGCCGAGGCGTCGATGGCCGTCACCTGCCGCGCCCCGCCGGCCAGCGCGGCGAGCGTGAAGCCGCCGGTGTAGCAGAAGACGTCGAGCACCCGGGCTCCGGTGGCCTGCGCCCGAACCCGCGCCCGCGACTCGCGCTGGTCCAGGTAGAAGCCGGTCTTCTGCCCGGAAGCGATCGGCACCTCGAAGCGCAGGCCCGCCTCGTCGACGACCACCTGCGGCGCGGGCTCGCCTGCCAGCGGGCCGGCCGACGCGGGCAACCCCTCCAGCCGCCGCATGTCCTCGTCGGAGCGTTCGAAGGCATGCCGCACGCCCATCGGCGCGGTGGCCGCGAGCAGCGTGTCGAGCAGCACGCGCCGGTGGCGCTGCACCCCCGCCGAGTTGAACTGCAGCACCAGCGTGTCCCCATAGCGGTCGCACACCAGCCCGGGCAGGCCGTCGGACTCGGCGTGCACCAGGCGCAGCGCGCCATCGGGCGCGGCGAGCCGATGCGGGTCGCGCCGGGCGATCGCGCGGGCGATCGCCCGCGCGAACCACGCCGCATCAAGGGTCTCGGGCTGCCAGCTCCAGACGCGGGCGAGGATGCGCGAGGCCGGGTTGCACGCGGCCATCGCGAGAAAACCGCCGTCTGCATCCACCAGCGCGACCGTCTGCCCCGGATCGAGGTCGGCGGGACGCTCGTCCACCGCGCCGTCGAAGATCCACGGGTGGCCGTGTTCGACCGATCGCTCCCGCCCCGGCCGCAGTCGCAGCGTGGGCACGCCCTCCGGCGCTGCCGGACGCTCGCGCGCAGGACGCCGGCGCACCCGCGCGGCCCGCGACGAGGGCTGCGGTGTCGGTGACGCCACGACCGCCCCCCCGCGCGCGGCGGCGGCAGCCCGCACGCCCCCGTGCGGCGACGCGGTCACGGCGGGCCCGCTCGCACGCGCGCCACCCGCCGCGCGCGGCCCGGATGTCCGGCTGTCCCCGCGGCCCGCAGGCCGCCGCGCGCCGGGCGGTCCGCGTCTCACGGCCGGCGCTTCGCCCGCGGATGCGCGGCGTCGTAGGCTCGGGCGAGATGCTGGAAGTCGAGGTGGGTGTAGATCTGCGTGGTGCCGATGCTCTCGTGCCCGAGCAGCTCCTGCACGGCGCGAAGGTCGCCGCTGGACTGCAGCAGGTGCGAGGCGAACGAATGCCGCAGCATGTGCGGATGCAGGTGCTGGGCGAGCCCCTGGCGCCGCGCCCATGACTCGGCACAGTTGCCGACCGCGCGCGCCCCGATGCGCGCGCCGCGCGCGCCGACGAAGAGCGCCCGCTCGGCGGGCCCCGCGATCGCCGGGCGCACCTCGAGCCAGGCGGCCAGTGCCGCGAGGGCGCGCGCGCCGACCGGGACCTCGCGCGCCTTGCTGCCCTTGCCGGTCACCCGCACCAGCGCCTCGTCGGGTCGGACATCGCCCAGATCGAGGCCGACCACCTCTCCCCGCCGCAGCCCGGAGGAGTAGATCAGTTCCAGGATCGCGTGGTCGCGCCGGGCGATCGGCGTCTCGGGCTGCGCATCGAGCAGCTGCGCCGCCTCGTCGGGCGAGAGCAGCCGCGGCAGCCGGCGCGCGCTGCGCGGCGCGCGGATGCCAGCGGCCGGGTTGGCCGCGATCAGCCCCTCCCGGCACTGCCAGCGGAAGAAGCCGCGCCAGGCCGCGAGCATGCGCGCGATCGATCGTCCGTCCAGGCCGCCGGCATGCGCCTGGCCGGCGAAGCGGCGGATGTCCTGCGCGACCAGCGAGCCGAGAGGCGCGTCGCCGGCGAGGTCGAGCAGCCGGCGAATGTCGGTCGCGTAGGCCTGCACCGACAGCCGCGCGAGCCGCCGTTCGCTGGCCAGATGGGCGAGGTAGCGGTCGAGCAGCCCGTGCGCGCGCGCCACGACGTCCGCAGGGGCGCCCGCGTCGCCCATGCGCGGGCTCAGGCCGAGCGCAGCCGCGCGAGCGCGCTGCCGGCGAGATCGCCCATGCGGGTGAGGTACAGCGTCCCCATCCCCGCCTCGAACCGCGACGGGTCCTGGCTGGCGAGGGCGAGCAGGCCGAGCGTGTCGCCGCGCGCGCGCAGCGGCACGTAGGCGAACGAGCGCAGGTACTCGGCACCTTCGCCCAGCCAGGTCGCGCTCTCGTACATCGGCTGCGCGCATATGTTGGGCTGCGCCAGCGACTGGGCGAACGCCTTTGCCTCTTCGGACACCGGCTCGCCATCCGGCGCGCCGGTCGCGCCGGGGCCCCGCGCGGACCACAGGCGCAGCGCCACCGCCGGCACCGAGAACTCCTCGATCAGGTGGTAGCGCACGACGTGCAGGGCCGCCTCGAGATCGCCGGCGCCGATCAGCGCGAGCGTGAGCCGGTGCAGCTTCTCGCCGATCGCGTCGTTGTCCTCCCCGAAGCGCACCAGCTCGGCGAGCTTGGACTCGAGCAGCCGGACACGGTCGCGCAGCGCGATCACCTGCCGCTCGGCGATCGGGATAGCCCCGCTCCCGTGCGGGTTGGGCACGCTCAGCGAGGCGATCAGGTCGGCATGGGTGTCGAAGAAATCCGGATTCGACTTCAGGTAGGCCGCCACGGCCTCGGCGCTGGTCTCCGCCATCGGAACATCCCCTGGTTGCTCGAGCTCGTCCGCCGCGATCCGGCGCACGCCGCTCAGATCTCGATGCTGCCCTCGAACACGCGTACCGCGGGCCCCGTCATGACCACCGCGTCGCCCTCGCCCGGCCAGTCGATGGTGAGCACGCCGCCGCGGGTGTGCACCGCCACCGGCGACTCGATCAGGCCACGCAGCATCCCGGCGACCGCGGCGGCGCAGGCGCCCGTGCCGCAGGCAAGCGTTTCGCCCGCGCCGCGCTCGTGGACCCGCAGCCTGAGCGTGTGCCGATCGACCCGCTGCGCGAAGCCCGCGTTCACCCGCTGCGGGAAGCGCGGATGCGACTCCACCCGTGGCCCGAGTTCGGCCACCGGCGCGGCAGCCACGTCGGCGACGAACTGCACCGCGTGCGGATTGCCCATCGACAGCGCCGAGATCTCCACCGCCCCGCCCTCGAGTTCCAGCCGGTAGACATCGGCGCGGGCCGGCGCCTGGAACGGGATGCGGGCGGGCTCGAACTCGGGGCACCCCATGTCGACGCGGACCTGTCCGTCGGCCTCCAGCCGCAAGGTGATCACGCCCGCCAGGGTCTCGACCCGGATCTCGTCGCGATCGGTGAGTTGCTCGTCGCGCACGTAGCGCGCGAAGCAGCGCGCGCCGTTGCCGCACTGCTCGACCTCGCCGCCGTCGGCGTTGAAGATGCGATAGCGGAACTGCGCATCGGTGCCCAGCGGCGGCTCGACGAGCAGGATCTGGTCGCAGCCCACGCCGAAATGGCGATCGGCGAGACCGCGCAGCTGCGCGGGGGAAAGGTTCACGGCCGCGCGTACCCCGTCGAGCACGACGAAGTCGTTGCCGGCGCCCTGCATCTTGGTGAAGGACAGCTTCATCTCACCAAGTTTACATAGTCCCGGTACACGCAGCGATCCATCACCACCTCGATGCCGGCAGCCTGCGCGCGCAGCGCCGCCGCCTCGTCGACCACGCCGTCCTGCAGCCACAGCCGGCGCAAGCCGAGCGCGATGCATTCGTCGACGATGCCAGCCACCGCGTCGGACTGGCGGAACACGTCGACCAGGTCGATGGTCGCGAGCACCTGTGGCGGGATCGCCGAGAGCGTCGGCCAGGACGGCTCGCCGAGCAAGGTCCCCTGGCCGGGGTTGACCGGCACGATGCGATAGCCGAACCCCTGCATCGCGAGCGCCACCGAGTGGCTGGGCCGGTCGGGCTTCGGCGACAGTCCGACCACGGCGAGGGTGCGGGTGGACTCGAGCAGCGCGCGCAGCCGGGTGGCATCGGGATTGGCGAACATCGTCGGACTCCTGCGGGTCGGGGGTCAGTAGACCGGGGCTTCACCCGGCGGCCGGGTCTTGAAGCGCTTGTGCAGCCAGAGATACTGGGCAGGACGCGCGCGAACCTGTTCCTCGATGAACGCATTCATCCGTCGCGCATCGGCCGCGTCGTCTCCGCTGCCCAGCCCCTCGATCGGCGGCAGCAGGCGGGTCACGTAGCCGCCGCCTTCGAGCTGCTCGGTCACGCAGGGCAGCACCGCCGCGCCGGTCAGGCGCACCAGGCGGCCGAGCGCGGGCACGGTCGCGGCGAGTTGCCCGAAGAACGGCACGAACACCGAATCGCGCTCGCCCAGGTCCATGTCAGGCAGGTAATAGAGGGGCAGCCCCTCGCGCATCGCTCGCACCACCGGGCGCATCCCCTCCTGTCGGGACACCATCCGGACCGTGCCGAACCGGTTGCGCCGGGCCCGGATGAAGGCATCGAAGAACCGGTTCTTCTGATGGGTGTAGAACGCGATGCCGCGCCGCTCGCTCGCCATGCGCTGAGCGGCGATCTCCAGGCCCACGAAATGCGGGGTGAGCACGATCAGCGGGCGCCCGGCAACCTTCTCGATCCAGTGCTCGCCCTCCACCCGCACCAGCCGCGCCAGCCGTCCCGGGCTCGACCACCAGGCGAGTCCGAGCTCGAGCGCGCTGCGCGCGAAGGCCGCGAAGTGGGCGCGGCCGAGGCGCTCGCGTTCGGTCGGCGCCATCTCGGGGAAGCACAGCGCGAGGTTGGTACGCACCACGCGGCGCCGCTCGGTCGGCAGTCGCCATGCCACCCGGCCGAGCGCCTCGCCAAGCGCGGCGAGCCACCGCGCGGGCAGCAGGTGCAGGCACCACATCAGCGCGAGTCCGATCCGCAGCATCACCTGCCCCCGCCCGGTGCCGCCGTCGGCGGCTCGGGCACGCCCGCCGGACGCTTGTAGCGGTTGTAGCTCCACAGGTACTGCCCGGGGCAGCGGGCCACGACCGCCTCCACCGCCGCGTTGAGGGACCGCGCGCAGGACCGCACGTCGCCGTCCGCCGGCAGCCCGACCGCATGGAACTCGAGCGCGTACCCGTGGCCGGGCAGCCGCCGCGCGAAGGCCATCAGCACCCGCGCATCGGTGGACTGCGCCAGACGCCCGACCAGGGTCATCGTCCACGCCGGCCGCCCGAAGAACGGAGCCCAGACACCCTCGCCGGCCGCCGGGGCCTGGTCGGGCAGGAGGCCGACCGCTTCGCCCGCGCGCAGCGCGCGCAGCAGCGCGCGCACGCCGGAGAGGTCGGCGGGCACCAGCCGTACCCGCCCCCGCGCGCGGCCGGCGCGCAGCAGCGGGTCGACCCAGCCCAGCCGCGGTCGCCGGTACATGACCGTGATCGGCGCCTGCTGGCCGTACCACTGCGGCGTCGCCTCGAACGCGCCCAGGTGCGGCGTGAGGAACAGGATGCCGCGGCCAGCCGCCTGCGCCTCGCGCAGCAGCGCCTCGCCCTGCACCACCCGGACGCGAGCGGCCACCTCAGCCTGGGGGCGGAACCACAGCCAGGGCAGCTCGAGCGCCGCCTGCCCGGCCGCGGCCACCGCCTCGCGCTGCAGCCGGCGAAGGTCGCGCGGCTGCGCGACGAGGCCCGAGCCGGCCAGGTTCGCCTGCAGCCGGCGGCGGAACACCGGGTCGACCGCCCAGACGATCCACCCGGCGAACACGCCCGCGAGATGCAGCAAGGCGAGCGGCAGGCGGCCGATCAGCCTGAACAGGGTAAGCAAGACGGTCTCTCGGGCGCGGCCGCGAACGGCGAACCTGTTATCCTACCGCCCTTTTTGCGCGTCTCCAGCCCTCGCTGCAGCGAAGTTCCCGGACCGGACCGGCGGGACCTCGCAGGCTGTGCGCACCGATCCGCCTCCGGGCCCGCCCGGGCCGGTCCACTCAACCACGCAGGCAGGTTCCCATGAGCGAATTCCTGTTCACTTCCGAGTCGGTGTCCGAAGGCCATCCGGACAAGGTCGCCGACGCGATCTCCGACGCAGTGCTCGACGCGATCCTGGCCCAGGACAAGCACGGCCGCGTCGCCGCCGAAACGCTGGTGCACACCGGCCTGGTGGTCATGGCCGGCCAGGTCACCACCGGCGCGAAGGTCGACTATGCACAGGTCGCCCGCGGGGTGGTCAAGCGGATCGGCTACGACGATTCCGACATCGGCTTCGACTACAAGAGTTGCGGCGTGCTGGTGTGCTACGACCAGCAGTCGGTCGACATCGCCCAGGGCGTGGACGAGGGCAAGGGCCTCGACCTCGACCAGGGCGCGGGCGACCAGGGCCTGATGTACGGCTTCGCCTGCGACGAGACGCCGGAACTGATGCCGATGCCGATCCACTACTCGCATCGCCTGATGGAGCGCCAGGCCGAGATGCGCCGCAACGGCAAGCTGCCGTGGCTG
>JBIPNU010000330.1:0-3958 GCA_044370615.1 Burkholderiales bacterium | reverse complement strand
CGCCTGGCGACCCGGGCTGGGACGAGGCCTTCGCGCACATCGCCCGCGACAGCGAGGTCTGGGACATGGCCTCGATGTATTCGGTGCAGAACGTGGTCAAGCCGCAGGAGACGCGCGACTACCTGATCGGCATGCTGGATGTCTATCGCCGGCGTCGGCGCGGCGGCATCGGCGAGCACCTGATGCGCACCTGGCCGACCAGCTACTGAGTCCGCGGAACACCATGCCTTCCCCCGCCAGCGCCCGGCCGACGCAGGACCCGATTGCCGCCGCGATCGCGCGCGCGCGATCCGACGGGCGTCGCGCCCTGCTCGAACCCGAGGCGAAGGCCGCACTGCGCGCGATCGGCATCGCGGTGCCCGATGGCGAGCAGGTGGCCGACGCGCGGGCCGCCGGCGAGATCGCCGCCCGACTCGGCGGGGCGTGCGCGGTGAAGGTGGTCTCGCGCGACGTGCTGCACAAGAGCGACTCGGGCGGCGTGCGCATCGGGCTCGTCGGTCCGCAGGCGGCCGCCGAGGCGGTCGCGGAGATGGGGGCCTCCGAGGCCCTCGCCGGCGCGCGGATCGACGGGTGGCTGGTCGAGGCCATGGCGCCGCCCGGCGTGGAGATGGTGATCGGCGCGGTGCGCGATCCGGACTTCGGACCGCTGGTGATGGTGGGCCTGGGCGGCGTATTCGTGGAGGTGCTGCGCGACGTGGCGTTCGGGCTGGTGCCACTGGAGCCGGTCGATGCCGAAGCGATGATCGGGCGGCTGCGCGGGCGTGCGCTGCTCGACGGGGTTCGCGGCCGACCGGCCGCCAGCCGATCGGCGCTGGTCGACCTGCTGCTGTCGGTCGCGGGGCGCGACGGCTTGCTCGAACGCCATGGCGATGCGATCGCCGAACTCGATCTCAATCCGGTCATCGTGTCCGCGCGCGGCGCGGTGGTCGCCGACGCGCGCGTGATCCTCGAAGCGGACGAGGCCGGCTCCGCGGCACGCCCGCCCGTGGATCGGGCCGAACCGGTGGTCGCGGACGGACAGATGGGCGCGGCGACGAAGGCCATGCCGGTCCACGGACCGGATAGCCCGTCGCTCTTCGCGAGCCTGCTCGTGCCTCGATCGGTGGCGGTGCTCGGCGCCTCGGCCACGGGCACGACGATCGCCAACACCTTCATCCGCCGCCTGAAGGCCTTCGGCTACCGTGGCCCGATCTGGCCCGTCCATCCGGGCGCCGAGCGGATCGAGGACCTGCCGGCGCTGCGGTCGCTGGCCGATGCGCCGGGGCCGATCGACTATACCTACGTCGCGATCGGCGCGGCGAGGGTGGCCGACGCGCTGCGGGGTGCAGCGGGTCGCCTGCGCGTCGTCCAGGTGATCTCCAGCGGCTTCGCCGAGGTGGAGGAGGGGCAGGGACTCGAGCGTGAACTGCTCGCGCTCGCGCGGCGCGAGGGCTTTCGCATCGTCGGGCCCAATTGCCTGGGCACCTACTCGCCGCGCGGCGGACTGACGTTCCCCGAGGATGCGCCGCGCGAGGCGGGCCCCATCGGGGTGATCGCCCAGTCCGGTGGGCTGTCCACCGACATCGTCAAGCGAGGGCAGTCGCGAGGGGTGCGCTTCTCCGGGCTGGTGACCATCGGCAATGCCTGCGATGTCGGCGCGGCCGAACTGGTCGAGCACTTCACCGCCGACCCGCACACCCGCGCGATCGGCCTGTACCTCGAGTCGGCGCGCGATGCCCGCGCGTTGTACCGGCTGCTCCGGGGCCGGCACGCCAAGCCGGTGGTGCTGATGAAGGGCGGGCGCACGCGCCAGGGCACGCTCGCGGCCGCCTCGCACACCGGATCGCTCGCCGGCGACCTGCGCGCCTGGGAGGCGCTGTGCGAGCAGACGCCCTGCGTGGCGGTGGATACCGTGGACCGATTCGTCGACGCGCTGCTTGCATTGCAGGTGCTCGCGCTTCGACCGCAGCGACCGACGCGCAAGGTGGTGCTGTTCGGCAACGGCGGGGGCACCAGCGTGCTGGCCGCCGACTATTTCGCCGCGCTCGGGCTCGACATCGAGCCCATGGCACCGGAGGCGGTCGCGCGCATGCGCGCGCTCGGGCTGCCGCCGGGCACCGGCATCGCGAACCCGATCGATACGCCGGTGGGCACGCTGCTCACCGACGGGGGCGGCATCGCGCGCGTGATCCTCGATATCGTCCACGAGGCGAGCGGGGCCGATGCGCTGGTGATGCACCTGAACCTCGCTGCGTTCGTGGGCCGATCGGCGGTCGACCCGGTGGAGCGGCTGATCGCGATCGCCGAGGAGGTCGCCCGCAGCCGTCCCGGCCAGCTGCACTTCCTGCTGGTGCTGAGGTCGGATGGTTCGAAGGACCTCGATGACGCCCGTCGCGACTACCGCGCCCGGGCGCTGGCCGCGGGCATCGCGGTCTATGACGAGATCGCCGACGCGGGCCACGCGCTCGCGGCGGTGTCGACGCTCGAGCGGCGGCTGGGTGCCGCCGGGGCGCGCTGATCAACCGGCCCGGGGCCGAGCAGGGGGGAACGAGCATGCCGATCATCGAAGTGAAGAGCGAGATCACGGGCAACGTGTGGAAGATCGTCGCGCAGCCGGGCGAGCGGCTCGAGGAAGAGGCGCCGATCGTGATCCTGGAGTCGATGAAGATGGAGATCCCGGTCACCGCGCCCGAGGCAGGCACGCTGGTCGAGGTGTGCGTTGCCGAGGGCAGCACCTGCAGCGAGGGTGCGGTGGTCGCCCGCCTGGAGGTCTGAAATGGCCGTGGGTGGCCGCCACGCCGCGGGGCACGCATGACGCCGACGACCAACGGGCTCGCGCTGCGGCGCGTGCTGGTGGCCAATCGCGGGGAGATCGCCTGCCGCGTGATGCGCAGCGCCCGCGCGCTCGGGTTGTCCACGGTCGCGGTGCACTCGGAGGCCGACGCGTCGGCGATGCACGTGGCGCTGGCCGACCAGGCGGTGCCGATCGGCCCGGCGCCGGCAGCCGACAGTTATCTCAGCGTCGAGCGCGTGCTGGACGCCGCCCGGCTCAGCGGCGCCGATGCGATCCATCCCGGCTACGGATTCCTCGCCGAGAATGCGGGGTTCGCGCGTGCGGTGGAGGCGGCGGGCCTGGTCTGGGTAGGCCCTTCGCCAGAGGCGATCGACGACATGGGCGACAAGGAGCGGGCCCGCGCGCTCGCGCGCGCCGCCGGCGTGCCCGTGCTTCCCGGCCGCGATCGCCTCGCGCCCGGGGCGACGGCGGAGTCGGTGGTCGCGGCGGCCCCGGCGGTGGGCTATCCGCTGCTCGTGAAGGCGGCCGCGGGGGGCGGCGGCATCGGCATGCGCCGCGTCGACGAGCCGGCGGCGCTGGCGGCGGCGGTGGAGTCCACCCAGTCGCTCGCGCAGCGAGCCTTCGGCGACGGCGCGGTGTACCTCGAGCGCTACGTCGCGCGCGCGCGCCACGTCGAGGTCCAGGTGTTCGGCTTCGGCGACGGGCAGGCGGTCCACCTGCACGAGCGCGACTGCTCGGTGCAGCGCCGGTTCCAGAAGGTGATCGAGGAGAGCCCGGCGCCGGGATTGCCCGCCGCCACCCGCGAGGCGATGTGCGAGGCGGCCGCCGCGCTCGCCCGTGCCCAGCGCTATCGCGGTGCCGGAACGGTGGAATTCGTGGTCGATGCCGACGGCGGCGAGTTCTATTTCCTCGAGATGAACACGCGCATCCAGGTCGAGCATCCGGTGACCGAGATGAACACGGGGGTCGACCTGGTCGCGATGCAGCTGCAACTGGCTGCGGGCGCCCCCGGAGGCCCGGTACGCCAGCACGACGTGCGGCCCAGCGGCCACGCGATCGAGGCGCGGCTGTATGCCGAGCGGCCGGCGCGGGGCTTCCTGCCGGCGACCGGCACGCTCGCCCGGTTCGATCTGCCGCCGGCGGCCACCGACCTTCGGGTCGACTGCGGCGTGAGGGCGGGTGATG
>JBIPNU010000317.1:0-4050 GCA_044370615.1 Burkholderiales bacterium | reverse complement strand
GCGCGTGCCGTCGCCGAAAGCAGGCAACGTGTAGGACCAGTTCGCGAGATTGTCGCCGAAGGTCGCCACGCCGGGCAGCGGGGTGCCTCCGTCGTAGAGTCGCACGACTTCGCCGGCGAAGAGGTTGATCGACACCGAGCCGAGGATGACCGGCGTGGCCTCGTCGGTCACGCCCGCCGGCGTGTCGATGGTCGCCTGCGGGAACGGCACGAATGCCACCACGTTGACGAGGTACGGGGTACTCGCGGGCCCGGTGTTTCCGGCGGCATCGACGACCCTTGCGGTGAGGATGTTCACGCGGTCGTTGGTGAGTCCCGGGGGCGCATACGACCATGTTCCCCCGGGCGCGCTCACCGCGCCCAGCAGGGTGTCGCCTTCGAACACATGCACCTGCTCGCCGGCGCCAAGCGTGCCGGCGACGCTGCCGCGCAGGACCAGCGTGTTGTCGACACTGGTCTGCCCGTTCGCGATCAGCACGCCGAGGTCGTCCTCGACCCGCGTGATCGTCACCTGCGCGGAGGGCGCGACCGTATCGATCTCGAACGGACGGACGGTCGCTTCAGACACGTTGCCCGCGCCGTCGGTCGCCGTCACCGACACCGACTCGGTGCCCTGGCCCATGATCGCGCGATCTGCTGCCGTGAGCGCGTAACTCCATGCGCCGGCATCGGTCGCGGTCGTCGTTCGTGTCGTGCCGGAGAACGCGATCGCGATCGCCGAACCCGGCTCGGCCCCGCCGCCGAGGATCGCGGACGAGGACTCGGCGATGCCGATGATGTCGTTACCCGCCACCGGCAGCACGGTCGGTGACAAGGGTGCCTGGGTATCGACGCGCAACGACAGCGGCGAGGACAGACCGCTCTCGCGCCCGACACCATCGGTGATGCGTGCGTGCAGGGTATGGACGCCCTGACCCAGGGTCGGCAGCTCAACCACGGCCTGGCCGGCGGCGATCTCGCCGGCAGTCAGCACCCGACCCGAGACCAGCACGAACAGCGCGGGCTCATCGCCCGCGAGCAGCGTCAGCCGGTCACCGGCGACCGCCGCAGCGCCCAGCCGCGAGCTCGCATCGAAGCGCACGGTGGCCGAGGGCGTGGTGTCCGACGTCGACGCAGGACCGGTCAGCGCGGTGGGCGCGGATGGCGCGACCCCATCCAGCGCCCTCGCCTGCGCGGCCGTGGCCTGCGCCAGCGTCCCGGCGCTTCCGATTCGGGTGGCGGCATCGGCCGCCATGCTCGCCGCCGCCGGGCCCAGGCCCGAGAGCACTCGCGCGAGGAGGAACGCGTCCTCGAGCGCGAGCGCTTCCCGCCGCTCGCCGGCCTGCGCGACCTCCGAGGCCAGCGTGGTGACCACGGTCGGACCGCCCCCCAGCGCATCGAGCGCGACGAGCTGCAACGCGGCGCGCTGCGCCTCGCCGCCCTCGGCCACGATGTCGGTGCCATAGAGGCCACGCGGACCTGGCACCAGCCCGAGACCGGCCATCACCCGCTGCGCCGCCTGCTCGGGGTCGACCGGCCCGCCTGGCAGCGAACGGATCGCCTGCGCGAGGGTGGTCAGCGGATGGATGACCGAGGCCACCGCGGGTGCTGCCAGCGCCATCGTATTGACCAGCCCGGTATCGGCGCTGACGCCGCCGAGAGCGAGCCAGTTACCCGTGCCGCCGCTCGCCCCGAAGAATTGCCCCGAGGCATTCGAGGTTGCCACGCGTTCGCCGGTGTCGGCGACCCCGTCGGCGTTCGCGTCGCGATAGACGTCAGCCGCGCGCAGGTAGCCGTCTGACACGAGCCCGCCGGACTGGTCCAGCGAAGCAGCATCGTTGCCTGCAAGATCCTGGATGGCCAGCGCGTCGTTGCTGCCGGTCGGATCGGTGTAGAGGAACTGCACGGCCGCGCCGGCAACGATGTCCCCGACCACGCCGATCGTCACCACCGCCCCGCTCCCGCTGACCGTGCTGACGGCTCGCGCCACCCCATCGACCGTCACCGAGAACGCCGAGGCCGGCGGCAGGCGCGTGCCGTCGATCGGCTCGTCGTAGGTGAGCAGCAGCGCGCCCGGCGTCGACTGCACCGCGACCGATTGCAGCAGTGGCGGCGCGGTGTCGATGATGATCGACCGCGTCGTCTCCGCGCTCGTGTTACCCGCGGCGTCGCGCGCCGTCGCCGTGACGTTCACCGTGCCATCGCCGGGGATCTGCGCCGTGGAGAAATCCACCGACCATGCCCCGCCCGTCGCCGTCGCCGTGCGCGTGGTGGCGCCCAGCGTGACCGACACGGTAGACCCTGCCTCCGCGGTGCCGGAGATCGTGATGCCGGCCGCGCGCTCCTGCGCGTTCACCCGATCGTCGCCGGCCACGGTGCCGATCACCGGCGCTGCCGGCGGCGTGGTGTCGCCGCCTGTGGTCGAGGAGGACCCGCCGCCGCCGCCACCACCACCGGCCGCGGCACCGATCGCGACACCGGCCACCAGCAGGGTTCCCAGCGACGCGCCGCCGCCGGCGGCTGCGGCGGCCGTCCCCGCAGCCGTCCCCGCAGCAGGCACGGGCGCACGCGGCGGCATGCCGGCGTCGAACACGGAACCGCTGGGGCCCGATGTCTGCGCGAGCAGGATCGGCGGCTCGGACGCAGCCGATCCCGCGCGTGCAGCGTCGTTGTCGCCGGCGCTCGCCAGCGCCGGCAGGTCGGGTGCGGACTCCGATCGCTGCGCGTCGAGGCGATCGGCCGCCGGCTCCGCGGCCAGCGCCCCTGCCGCAGTGTCGACCTCCTCCTCGCCCGCACGCCGCCGCGCCAGCCCGGGCGCGGGAATACCCGACATCCTCGCCGGCTCGGTCCTGCCGGAGCCGGCAGTGAGCCGGACGACTCGATCGGCATCAATCGCCAGGTCAGGCGACCGCGGCAGTACGCGCTTGGCCATGATCCGTCACTCGTGGAGGTGTGGGCGTCGGGGAGACCCCGCCCGGATTGTCATCGACTCTAACAAAACCCACCCGCTGCGTCCGCCCCCCATCGAGGGATTGACACGCGACCCGGACTCGCCGCCGCCTATCCGCCCGGGACGGTGAGCGCGGGCGCGCGGTCGCCACGGCCGGCGGCGTGCGATAGTGCGCGTGTCGCCGCAGGCTCCGGGCCTCGGCGAACCGCCGCGCGGGCGCCCCGGGATCGACCGCCGGCCAGAAAACGGGAGTCTGCAATGCCTACCTTCCCTTGCCGCTGGCAGGACCTCGCATGGACCGAGTTCGCCGGACTCGACCCTCGCACGACCGTCGCCGTGCTTCCGGTGGCGGCCGTCGAGCAGCACGGTCCGCATCTTCCGCTCGATGTCGATGCCCGCATCAATGCCGGGCTGCTCGCCGCAGCGCTCGACCTCGCCCCGGCCAACCTCCCGGTGCTCGTGCTGCCGACGCAGACGGTGGGCACGAGCGCGGAGCACGCCGCGTTTCCCGGCACGCTGTCGCTGTCGCCCGCAACCCTTGCCTGCGTGTGGACCGAACTCGCGTCCTCGGTGCGCGCGGCGGGGGTGCGAAAACTGCTGATCCTCAACTCGCACGGCGGGCAGGGCGCGCTCGCGCGCGTCGTCGCGCAGGACCTTCGCAGTCGCCTGTCGATGCTCGTGGCGGTGGCCAACACCTACGCATTCGGCGAGCCCGAAGGACTCTTCCCGGACCGGGAACGGCTGCACGGGGTTCACGCCGGGGCCATCGAGACCTCGCTGATGCTGCACCTCGCGCCCGACGCCGTCCGCCACGCAAGCATCGATTGCTTCCATCCCGCCTCGATAGACCTCGAGGTCTCGAACCGGGAGCTTCGATACCACGGCCGCGTGACGCTGGCCTGGGCCACCCAGGACCTGCACCACTCCGGCGCCTGCGGGGATGCGACGCTCGGCTGCGCCGACGCGGGTCGCCGCATCATCGAGCATGCGGCACCCCGGCTGGCCTGCCTGCTCGCAGAACTCTCCGCCTGCCCGCTGGAGGCGCTGCGCCTCGGCCCCCTGGAGGGGCGCGAGGCCCCGGACGCCTGGCGCGCGAGCGGTGGCGCTCAGGCCGCCGGTCGA
>JBIPNU010000486.1:0-2839 GCA_044370615.1 Burkholderiales bacterium | reverse complement strand
CACACCCTCGAGCAGGTGACCTGCGCGCTGTCGCTTCGCCTCGAGATAGCGCCGATTGCTGCCGCCGACCGGCGCGAGCAACGGAATCCGCTCGGCCACGACGATCCCGGCGGCTTCCAGCGCGTCGAGCTTCGCCGGGTTGTTCGTGAGCAGCGCCACGCTCGAGATACCCAGCATCTGCAGCATGCGCGCGGCGACCGTGTAGTCGCGCTCGTCGCGTTCGAAGCCCAGTGACGTGTTGGCGTCGATCGTGTCCAGCCCCGCGTCCTGGAGACAATAGGCGCGCATCTTGTTGGAGAGCCCGATGCCGCAGCCCTCCTGGTCGAGATAGAACAGATAGCCACCCCCGCGACGCTGGATCGCGGCAATGGCCATGCGCAACTGGTCTCCGCAATCGCATCGCAGCGATCCGAACGCATCTCCGGTCAGGCAGGCCGAATGCATGCGCACCGGCACCTGCGTGCCAGCGGCCGGATCGCCGATCCGGATCGCCGTCCACTCCGAGCCGACGTCATCGCGAAACACGATGAACTCGCAGGCGGGCGCCCCGGGCAGCGGGATGCGGGCCCTGCTGGCCACCTGCAGCGCCCGCGCGCGTCCTGCCCGGAATCCGGCGACCTCATCGGCCTGTACCGCGAGAAGCCGCGAGATATCCGCCTGCGCAAGCGCCCGGGCATGCACCATCAGTACGGCCGGCAGCAACCGGGCGAGCTTGGCCAGTTCCAACGCGGCGTCGGTTGCCGGGGTTGCGGGCTCGACAATCGCCGGGCTCGCGCAATCGCCGCCGTCTGCAAGCTCCCGCACGCGCGCCCACGACAGCCCCTGGACCGGGACCTCGATCGCGCCATCCTCGCTCGCGTCGAGTGCCGACGCCCGTGTCCGGGAAAGCGCCAGCGTGATGCCACCGGCGACCGACCGCAACTGATCGAAGCGCTCGACGTCGAGGCCATCGACCGGACAGGCGAGCCACGCCTCCCCTTCACCGCGCGCCACGAGTACCGGGCGCGAGCCGGCGAACTCCGCGATCGCGCGCGCGACTTCCGCCCGAGCGTCGCGTTCGAACAGGCCAGGCGGACGCTGCAGCAGATCGGACACGGGAATCATGGGTAAGCCGGACCTCATCGGATCGCGCCGACAGCGCGGCAGATCTGTCAGCCCGCGGCGCGGGAACATCCGACAGCGCAGGTTGACGTTGCGCATCCTATTCGCGCATCGTGCCGGTGTCCCGAAATGTCCGAGAGTCCAGCGTGTCGACACACCCGACGCCGTTCGCGCAGATGTCACCCCTGACGGACCCGACATGGTCGGAGATCCTCGCCGCCCGCGAGCGCGGGTCGGCATCGCGTATCGAAGCGAACTGGCGCGACCTGTTCGCGCCGCTGGTCGAGTCCTCGCAGTGGACGCTCGCCCAGCTGGGCCAGTCCCTCGATGGGCGCATCGCCACGCCCACCGGGCATTCGCACTATGTCAACGGTCCGGAGGCCATCCGCCATCTCCATCGGCTGAGGGCGCTTGCCGACGCGGTGGTCGTCGGCATCGGGACGGTGCTCGCGGACGACCCCCGGCTGACCGTGCGAGGCATGGCCGGGCGCTCGCCGGCCCGGGTCGTGATCGATCCCGGCCAGCGGCTGCCCGCCGCGGCGCGCCTGCTTGCCGACGACGGCGTACCCTGCGTCGCCATCGTGCGGGCGGGGACCGACGAGCGGCTCGGGCAGCGCCAAGCCTGCGTGCCGATCGTGGCACAGAGCGATGGGCACCTGTCGCCGCGGGCGATCATCGCCGCGCTGCACGCGCGGGGATGGAGGCGCCTGCTGATCGAGGGCGGTGCGACAACCGTGTCGCGATTCCTCGCGGACGGATGCCTCGATCGCCTGCACCTGGCCGTCGCGCCGCTGCTGATCGGGTCCGGCCCGGTCGGCCTGGTCCTGCCGCCGATCGACCGGCTCGACGAGGCGCTTCGCCCGGTCGTGCGACATTTCCCGCTGGGCGAGGACCTGCTCTTCGATATCGCCCTCGACCACGCGATTGGCGCGCAGCCGCCTCGACGCGACGGGTCGCGCGGCGTCGCGCCCGCCGGGTTCACGGCGGTGGAGCCGACGCCGACTGCGGGGGAAACGCCAGCAGGTCGACATGACCGACCGTGAGGTGGAGTTGCCCGCGCACGATATCCGCCCGCCGACGCTCATGCCAGTCCGCAAGCGCGTCCGGGTCGATCTGACCGGTCTCGGCGACCGCGCTCACCCAGCCCGAGAGCAATTGCCGCTGCAGCTCCGGCATGTCGGGACCAACGGACCAGTCGGCCCGCGCGGTGAGCACGCGAAAGCCCGCCGCCGCAAAGCGCTCGGCAGCCACTTCTCCCGCGCGCGGGCCCAGTGCAGCGCCCAGTCCCTTGTCGCGGCGCTGGTGGGTGTTGAAGGCCTCCAGCACCCGCGCATCCATCGCATCGAGCGGCCGGCAGGCCGTGCGGCCGTCGTAGTTGAGCGCTGCGTAGACCGCAGCCCCCTGCCGGCCTGCGGCCGCCACCAGGCGATCGATCCAGCGCTCGGACACCAGGTCGAGGAAGGCCGAGAGCGTGATCAGGCCTGCGCCCCCTTCGAGCACGCGCTCGAGGTCGCGCTCGAGGTCCGCGACCACGCCGACCGCCCGAGCCGGATCGCAGGTCGGCGGCAGCTGCGCGAGCGCGCGATCGAGCAGCGACACCGCGTGATCGACCAGCCGCCAGCGCTGCTCGCGCGGCAGGCACGGCGATAACGCCCGAACGGTCGAGCCGGTCCCGCAGCCCAGGTCGATCACCTCGATCGAGCGCCGGTGCATCAGGTGCGCGACCGCCTCGCGCAAC
>JBIPNU010000112.1:0-6901 GCA_044370615.1 Burkholderiales bacterium | reverse complement strand
CCCTGATCCATCGTCCCGCGGGAGTTCCGCCATGCCCAGCATCGTGCACCTGGCCGTGAAGGTCACCGACATCGAGAAGGCGGCAGCCTTCTACGAGACCGTGTTCGGCTTCACCCGCACGTCCACCAGCACCAAGCGCGGCCACACGTCCTGCCACATGACCGATGGCCGGCTCGACCTCGCGCTGATCCAGTACGCCTCCGAGGACACGGTGGAGGCCGACTGGGCCGGGCCCGGTCCCTGCATCCACCACTTCGGCATCGCGGTCGAGGACACCGATGCCGTGTCGCGCCGACTGGCCGAAGGCGGCTACACGATCCTCAGCCAGCCCGGGGTGATGCCCGTGAAGTTCCGCGGCCCGGATGGCGTGGTGATGGAAGTCGGCCCCGCCGACATCTTTCCCGGGGCCGCGCCGGTCGACTCCACCTCCTCCCTTCCCCCCTCCGCAGGTCACCGATGAACCCTCCCCCGAGCAACCCGTCCTCCGGCGCCGACTCCCTCGCCGCACCGTTCGGCATCGACGCGCAGGACTACGTCGAGATCCTCAACCTCTACTCGGCCTACAACCTCGCCAGCGATTCGGGCGATGCCGAGTGGTACGCCCACTGCTTCACGGTCGACGGCGAGCAGCACGGCACCTACGACGTGATCGGCCGCGAGGCGCTGATCGCCTACAAGCGTCGCGACTACGCCAGCCGATCGCACCTGTACCGGCGCCACTGGAACGGCAGCATCCACCTCGAGCGAATCGACGAGCACACCATCCGCGGCCGCTGCTACCTGTTCGGCTACAACGGCGAGCCGGGCAGCCTCCCCCACGTGACGCACGCGGGCGTCTACACCGACACCCTCCGCCGGGAAAACGGCCGCTGGAAGTTCGCCCATCGCAAGCTCGCCTTCGACGGAGTGCTGAAGTGAGCCGCACGGCGACCGGCTGCGGGCGCGCGCCGCTCTACGGCTCGGTCGCCGCGCTGCTGCGGCTCTACCGCAGCGGGGACCTGTCGCCGGTCGAAGTCACCCGCGACCTGCTCGATCGCATCGACGCCCACCAGGAAGCGCTGCACTGCTTCGTGACGCTGACCCCCGAGGTCGCGCTGGAGCGCGCCCGCATCGCCGAGGCCCAGTGGCGGCGCGGCGACGCCCCGCCGCTGGCCGGCGTGCCCTACGGCCTCAAGGATGTCATCGAAACGGCGGGCATCCGCACCACCGGCCAGTCACGCCTGCTGGAGCACCACGTGCCCGCCGCCGACTCCGCCGTCGAGGCGCGACTCAAGGCCGCCGGTGGCGCCCTGCTGGGCAAGCTCACCACCTACGAGTTCGCGCATGGCGGCCCGTCCTGGGACCTGCCCTGGCCACCGGCGATGAACCCGTGGAAGACCGGCTATCTCCCGGGCAGCACCAGCAGCGGGGCGGGGGCCGCGCTCGCCGCCGGGCTGCTGCCGGCAGCCATCGGCACCGACACCGGCGGCTCGATCCGCATGCCCGCCTCGGTCTGCGGCATCGTCGGGCTCAAGCCCACCTATGGCCGGGTCAGCCGCCGCGGCGTGCTGCCCAACACCTACACCTTCGACTGCTGCGGGCCGATGGCACGCACCGTCGAGGACGTCGCCCTGCTGCTGCAGGCGATCGCGGGCGCGGACGAGGCCGATCCGTCCAGCGCCGAGGTGCCGGTGCCCGACTTCAGCGCGCGGCTCGGGCGCGACCTCGCCGGGCTGCGCGTGGGCTGGGTGCGCCACTGGTACGAGGGCGACGCGAGCTGCCATCCGGACATCCCGCCCGCCATGGAGGCCGCGATGCGGGTGCTCGAGGACGCCGGCGCGCGCGTCGAGGAGATCAGGCTCTCCGACCTTCTCGTCTACCAGGACTGCAAGACCACGATCTCGATCACCGAGATGTTCAGCGCCTACGAGCACGCGTTCCGCACCCGTCCGCAGGACCTCGGCCTCATGTTCCGCAACAAGGTCATCGCCGGCGGGCTGATCCGCGCCGAGGATTACTTCCAGGCGCTGCGCCAGCGCCTCTGGCTCTCGCGCGAACTGTCCCGCGCCTTCGCTCGGTTCGACCTGATCGCCTCGCCCGCGTGGATGACACCGGCCGAGCCCGCACGCCCGGACGTGAACGATCGATTCCTGCGGCCGCCGAACATCACCACCCCGTTCAACGTCGGCGGCGGTCCGGCCATCAGCCTGCCCTGCGGTTTCAGCCGCGACGGGCTGCCGCTGGGCCTGCAGCTGGCCGCGGCCCCGTTCGACGAGCCCGTGCTGCTGCAGGCGGCGCACGCCTACCAGCTCGCCACCGACTGGCATCGGCGCACGCCGCCCGCCGAGGGCCTGCTGCAGCAGCCGTTCACGGCCGTCGCGCCGGCCGGGCCGCCGGCCGCCGTCTCGCACCCGGCCTCCGGGCAGCCGCTCTCGTTCGTGCAGCCCGAGGCCGGCACGGCCACGCTCGCCACGCGGCCCGCCTCCACGCGCGAGGAGATCATCCGCATGGCGCAGGCCGCCGGACTCGATCTGCCGCCCGCGTTGATGGACGAGCTGTGCGCCGCATGGCCCGCCTTCGAGGCGATGGTGCGCCGGCTGCCGCGCGATCGCGCACGTTTCGACGAACCCGCCCATCACGCGGTCTCCCCGGCGCGCGTCGCTGCGCTGGAGACCGCCTGCCCGACGCCCGGACCCACCCCGCACTGAGGACCTCCCGATGAGCACGACCCCGCCGCAGGATTACTACGCGTGGGTGGCCAGCCAGATCGGCCGCGCGCAGCCGGTCACCGACTGGAAGGCCATCCCGCTCGAGACCGTCTCCGACCCGCAACTCACCACGCACTCGGGCACGCAGCGCCAGACGTGGGTGGGCGACGGCGTGGTGCTCACCCGGGTGGTCGTCGCCGCGAACTCCCGCGGCAAGCCGCACTTCCATCCGTCCGAGCAGGTGTCGATGATCCTGCGCGGCGGCGTGCGGGTGCACATGGGCGAACGCGTGCAGGTGGCGATGGCGGGCGCCATCGTGCACATTCCCGGCAACCAGGTCCACATGTTCGAGATCCTCGGGGAAGAGACCGAGATCCTCGATGTCTACACCGTGCGCGATTCGGTGGACGAACTGCGCAAGCGCTATCCGGAGCCCACGCCATGACCCCCGCCCGTCCGCCGCGCCCCGCGGCCCCCGCATCGCGCGCGCGCAGGCTCGCGCTCCTCGCCCCGCTCGCGGCGGCCAGCCTCCTGCCGCTCGCCGAAGCCGTGCAGGCCCAGGGCTTCCCGGCGCGCCCGATGCGGCTGGTGATCTCGGTACCCCCCGGCGGTGCCGGCGACTTCACCGCGCGGGTGGTCGCCGCCAAGATGGCCGAGTTCGTCGGCCAGAACGTGCTGGTCGAGGCCCGCGTGGGCGCGGGTGGCATCGTCGCCTCCGAGTACGTGGCCAAGGCCACCGGAGACGGCCACACGCTCATGCTGAGCTCCAGCACCACGCACGGCGCCGCCCCGGTGCTCTACCGCAAGCTGCCCTACGACCCGATCGGCGACTTCAGCCACATCGCCGGCATCTCGCTGCTGCCGGCGATGATGGCGATCAACGCCGAGGTGCCGGCGAAGACGGTGAAGGAGTTCATCGCGCTCACCCGCGCGAATCCGGGCAAGTACATGTTCAGTTCGTCCGGCAACGGCAGCGCACCGCAGCTCTTCGGCGAGCAGTTCAAGATCCGCACCGGCGCCAACCTCACCCACGTGCCCTACAAGGGCAGCGGACCCGCGGTGGTCGACCTCGCCGCCGGCGCGGTGCACATGATGATGGACGGGCTGCCCTCGCTCATCAACCAGATCAAGTCGGGGCGACTGCGCCCGCTCGCGGCGATGGCCGACAAGCGCTTCGACGTGTTCCCCGACGTGCCCACGATCGCCGAGGCCGGCTTCCCGGGGCTGGAGGACGGGGTGTGGTACGGCCTGTCCGCCCCGCGCGGCGTCCCCGCGCCGATCGTCGATCAGCTCTCGAAACTGGCGGCCCGGGTGATCACCAGCCCGGACGTGCGCGACCGCTTCGCCACCGTGGGCGGGCTGCCGATGGTGATGGGCCCGAAGGAGTATCTCGCCTTCATCCAGCGCGAGAACCGCAAGTGGGGCGAGATCGTGCGCGCGGCGAAGGTGGTCGCCGACTGACCAGGTCAGGCGCTGCGAGTCGCGGCGCGCGCGACGCAGGGCTGGCGACCCGGGTCTGGGGACGCGGGGCCTGCGAGTCCGGGACCGGAAACCCGCGGGTCCGGGACAGGGGTTCGGCAGTCGGAGGCCCGGGTTCCCGACATCCGGAGGGTCCGGCATTCCGGGCTGTTGAATCTGCAGGTCAGGGGACGTGCAGACCCGGGGCGCGGGACGCGGGACGGGGAACGGGGGGCGAGGGCCGCCGGTACCTTCGCGCTCAGTCCGCAGCGACCCAGCGCTCGCCGGCCTGCATCGCGCGTCCCAGCCCGGCAAGGCGGATCAGGTGCGCATGCAACGACCGGCGCGCCACCGGGTGCAGCGCGGCCGCGGTGTCCGCGTAGACCTGCGGCACCAGCTGGTCGAGCGTCGCGCCGGACGATCCGCTCGCGGCCAGCGCGGCGACGACCTTGTCCTCGCGCCGCAGGCGGTGGGCGACGAGCGCGCGCACCGCCTCGTGCGGACGCGTGATCAGGTAGCCATGCCCCGGCGCCATCGCCTCGATCGATTCGTCGAGCAGCCGCTCCAGGGAGTCGAGATAGGCGCTCATGTCGCCATCGGGCGGCGAAATCACCACCGTCGAGCCCTGCATGATGTGGTCGCCGGTGAAGAGCAGCCGCTCCTCTTCCAGCAGCCAGCACACGTGGTTGGAGGCATGCCCGGGGGTATGCAGCGCGCGCAGCGTGCAGCCGCCGGCCGTGTAGCGCTCGCCATCGGCGCAGACGCGATGCGGCGAGAACGTGGTGTCCTGGTTGGCGTGCTGCGGAGCAGGCATCCCCACCACCTCCGCCCCGGTGGCCGCCGCCAGGGCAGCGGCGCCAGGCGAGTGATCGAGATGGGTGTGGGTGCAGAGGATCCAGCGCAGCCGCTGGCCGACGAGATCGAGCAGCCGCTCGCGATGTGCCTCGATGTCGGGCCCGGGGTCGATGAGCGCCAGTTCACCGTGCTCCGGGTCGCCGATCACGTAGCTGCTGGTGCCCGGCCCGGTCATCACGCCCGGGTTGGGTGCGACCACCCGCCGCACACGCGCGGACAGTTCGGTCACCGCGCCCGGCGTCGTCTCGCTCACCACCAGCTCCGAGCCCGAGGGGTTGATGCGCTGCGCCTCCTCGTAGCCGGGCTCCCCGGGAAGGATGCGCACCACGCGCCCTCGCCGACGCGCCACCCACGGAAGGCGCGGGCGCAGGTCGCCGTTCTCGCGCACGCCTGCCAGCGCCGCCTCGGTGCTCTCGTAGGTGGCCATCTGCTCCAGCGTCTTGATGGTCGGGAAGCGCAGCAGCAGCCGGCCTCGCGCCTGCATCTCGAGCGCCTCGGCCGGCGAGATCCACAGCTGGCTCACGCTCTCGACCTCGTCGTGCAGGCTCGACTGGTTCTCCGGCACCGCGGCCACGAAGAAGCGGGTGTCGTAGCGCTTGCGCTCGGACACCGGAGTGATCCAGTGGCTGAGATAGGCCATCCGGTCGGTGGCCAGGCGCAGGTTCTCCGCCGCGCAGACCTGGGCGAGCTGACGCTCGCCCGCATGCACGCTGCGCCGGTGCAGCGCGAAGCGCTCGGCCTCGGCCGGGGGCTGCAGGTCGAGCAGATGTCCGGCCGGCTCGTAGGCGAGCAGCAGCCCGGCCTCCTCGAACGTCTCGCGCAGCGCGGCCACGTAGTAGGCCAGTCCGCCCTGCGGCAGGCCCATGCGCGCGCTCGCGGCCGCATCGTCCAGCCCCGCGCACAGGGTGGCGACCTCGGGCGAGGCGTCGGAGGCGTCGACTGCGCCTCCCGGGAACACGAAGGCGCCCGCCATGAAATCCAGGTGCGGACTGCGCTGCAGGAGCAGCACCTCGATGCCGCCGCCCTCGGCGACGGCGCGATCGCGCAACAGCACGAGCGTGGCCGCGAGCCGCGGCTGCGCCGGGACGGGGCGTGGGGCTGCGCTGCTCATCGGGCGGCCTCCGGGGTCATCGTGTAGAAGGCCGAGAGTCGGCGCAGGCTGGTGCGTACATGTACCACCGCAGGTCCGGGGCAGCCCAGGGCAGCGGCCACCGTCGCATCGACCTCCTCGGCACGGTCGATGCGCCATGCCGTGGCACCGAAGGATTCGCCCCAGCGCGCGAAGTCGGGGTTGGCCAGCCGCGTACCCGCGACCCGCCCGGGGAATCGCTTCTCCTGGTGCAGGCGGATGGTGCCGTAGGACCCATTGTCGGCAATGAACAGCCTGGGCGCCGCGCCGTGCTGGACCGCCGTGGCCAGTTCGTTGCCGGTCATCAG
This sequence comes from Burkholderiales bacterium, assembly GCA_044370615.1. Taxonomy (GTDB): domain Bacteria; phylum Pseudomonadota; class Gammaproteobacteria; order Burkholderiales; family CAIKXV01; genus CAIKXV01. The sequence goes on along the minus strand of JBIPNU010000112.1, from coordinate 464 downwards.
TACGCAGCCGTCCCCGACCAGCGCCACCACCTGCCGCCCCGGACAGCGCAGCGACCACGCGAGCGCGCCGGGCACGCCCATGCCCATCGCACCGGCCATCGTGCCCGACATGCGCCGCTCGCCCCGAAAGCCGTAGCAGCGCTGGGTCCAGGTGTTGAAGTTGCCCGAGTCGATCACCAGCACGCCGTCGTCGGCCATGTGGCGATCGAGCGCGGCCACCACGTCACCGAAGCACACGCCATCGTCGGTCGCGATCGGCTCGATCGTGCGCAGCCCGCGCAGGTAGTCCTGCAGCGTCCCGATCCAGGCGTCGCGCGAAGCCGCGGGCACCGCGTCCGCGTGCGCCCCGGCACGCGCGGCCAGCGCCTGCAGCGTGAGCACGGGGTCGGCGATGCAGCGCAGTTGCGGCTGATAGACGCGGGCGGCCACCTCCGCGTCCGGGTAGACGTGCACCAGCCGCTGCG
>JBIPNU010000229.1:0-4931 GCA_044370615.1 Burkholderiales bacterium | reverse complement strand
GGTCGTGCTCTCGGTACGGGCGGCCTCGGCGTCGGCCGGAGCCGAGATGGACGCGGCGCGCGAGGCGCTGGCGACCCGCCTGGAAGCGGCCGGCCTGCAGGTGGGGGCGCTCGAGGTGCAGTCGCGATGAGCGGCCCGTCCACGGATCCGCCCGCGGGCGCGCGCGTGCCGGCCTCGCCGCTTGCGGTGGCGCTGGCCTACCGCACCGGCGAGACCGCACCGCGGGTGGTGGCGAGAGGGCGCGGCGCGCTCGCCGAGACGATCATCGAGCGCGCCCGGGAGGCGGGCGTCTACGTGCACGAATCGCCGGAACTGGTCGCGCTGCTCGCCCAGGTCGATCTCGACCAGCGCATCCCGCCGCAGCTCTACGTGGCGGTCGCCGAGCTGCTGGCCTGGCTCTACCGGCTGGAGCGCGGCGAGCAGCCGCCACCGCTGGCACCCCCCGGTGGCCTGCCCGAGACGCTCAGGGCGCCACCTGGAGCGCGGCCAGCAGATCGGCCTCGAGCTGCAGCACCGTCTTCTCGTTCGACAGGCGGGGACCGCTGACCAGGAAGGTATCCTCCACCCGCTCGCCCAGCGTATGGATGAGCGCGGTGTGCACGCTGACGCCGTAGCCCACGAGCACGCGCGCGACCTCGTAGAGCAGGCCCGGGCGATCGCCGGCCACCAGCGACAGCACGTGCGCGGTGCCGCGCTCGTCGGGCCGGATATCGACCTGGGGCGAGATCGGAAAGTGCCGCAGTTGCCGGCTCACGCGGCCCCGGACGGGCGCGGGCAGTTCGGCGCCGCCCTCGATCGCCGCCGCGAGTTCGTGCTCGACGTAGCTCATCACGTCGCGGTACTCGCGGCCGCTGTCCTCCGGGTCGAGCACGGTGAAGCTGTCGAGGGCGTACTGGTGCCTCGTCGTGTTCACGCGGGCGTCGACGATCGAGAAGCCGGTGCGTTGCAGGAAGCCGCAGATACGGGCGAACAGTTCGGGGCGCTCCCGCACGTAGACCAGCACCTGCAGCCCGCTGCCGCCGGGTGCGGGTCGGGTGCGAACCACCGCCTGCGCGGCGTCGACGTGCGGGTGCAGCGCCCGCGCGTGCCAGGCGATCTCCTGGGCGTCATGGCGCAGGAAGTAGGGCGTGTCGAGCTGTCGCCACAGCGCGGCCTGTGCGTCGGCGGCCAGGCCGTAGAGCGCGAGCTTGGCGAGCGCCTCGCGCTGGCGCTCCTGCAGGCTGTGGTCGGCGTCCTTCGCCTCGCCGGCGAGCCGGCGGCGGGTGGCGAGGAACAGGTCCTCGAGCAGCTTCGCCTTCCAGCCGTTCCACACCTTCGGGCTGGTGCCGCGGATGTCGGCGACGGTGAGCAGGTAGAGCGCGGTCAGCCGGCGAAGGTCTCCGACCCGGTGGGCGAAGGCGTCGATCACCTCGGGGTCGGTGATGTCCTGTTTCTGCGCGGTGGAAGACATCACCAGGTGGTCGCGCACCAGCCAGACCACCAGCTCGGTGTCCTCGCGCACCAAGCCGTGCGCGCGGCAGAAACGGCGCGCGTCGGCGGTGCCGAGCTCGGAGTGGTCGCCGCCGCGGCCCTTGGCGATGTCGTGGAAGATCGCTGCGAGGTAGAGCAGCTCCGGGGCGGCGAAGTCGCTGATCAGGCGACTGCACAGCGGATACTCGTGCGCGAACTGCGGCACGGTGAAGCGGCGGAGGTTGCGCACCACGCGCAGGATGTGCTCGTCCACGGTGTACACGTGGAACAGGTCGTGCTGCATCTGGCCGAAGATGCGGCCGAAGGCCGGGATGTAGCGGCGCAGCACGCCGTACAGGTTGAGCCGCCGGATCTCGCGCACCACCCCGAGCGGCTCGCGCAGGATCTGGAGGAACATCCGGCGGTTCTCGGGGTCTGCGCGAAAGGCGCGGTCGATGCGGGTGCGCGCCCGCCACAGCGCGCGCAGGGTCCCCGCTTCGATGCCCTTGAGGCCCGGATGCCGCTGCAGGGCGAGGAAGGTTGCGAGGATCGCGTGCGGGTCGTGCTCGTACAGGTCGGGACGACGCGCCTCGAGCAGTTCGTCGCGCGCCTGGAATCGATCGTCGATCGGCTCGGGCAGGCCCGGCGGGCCCGGTCGCAGCCTCGCCTCGAGGTTCTGGAGGAGGATCGCGTTGGTGAGGCTCACCGAGCGCGCGGTGCGGTAGTAGCGCTGCATCAGCTGCTCGCTCGCGCGGCGGGCGGATGTGTCGGCGAGGCCGTACTGGGTCGCGAGCCGCGTCTGCAGGTCGAACACCAGCCGATCCTCGCGCCGTCCGGCGATCAGGTGCAGCCGGATGCGCAGATCGCTCAGGAAGCGCTCGTGGCGCGCGATGAACCGGGCTTCCTCGGGGGTGATCAGCCCGTTCGCGGCGAGTTCTCCCCAGTCCGACCCGGCTGCGCTCGCGCGCGCGATCCAGAGGATGGTCTGCAGGTCGCGCAACCCGCCGGGGCTCTCCTTCACGCTGGGCTCGAGGTTGTGCCCGGACTCGCGGTGACGGGTATGGCGCTGCTGCTGCTCGAGCTGCTTCGCCTGGCAGAAGCGGGCCGGGTCCAGCTGGGCTGCGAGGGTGTCGCGGAAGGCGCGGGCACGCTCGCGGCTGCCGCACAGCGCGCGCGCCTCGAGCAGGTTGGTCTGGACGGTGACGTCGCGGGCGGAGAGTTCCAGGCACTGCTCGGATGTGCGCACGCTGTGCCCGACCTCGAGCCCGATGTCCCACAGCATGCCGATCAGCGCTTCGACGTGCGGCTCGGCCACCTCGACCTCGGTCGGCCGCAGCAGGATCAGCAGATCGACATCCGACCACGGGAAGAGTTCGCCGCGTCCGTAGCCGCCCACGGCGAGCAGCGAGGCACCCGGCGGCATCCGCACCTCGGCCCAGGCCTCGCGCAGCAGCGAGTCGACCAGCCGGGCCTGCGCGCGCAGCATGCCCCGCGTGGGCAGGCGTCCGGCCAGGTAGCGTTCGCGCAGGTCGTCGCGCCCCGAGACGAGCCGGGCACGCAGCGCGGCGACCCGTGCGGGGCGATCGACCGTCGCCGCGACCGGCGCGAGGTCCACTGCCGCTGCCGTCAGGCGGCCGGCGGCGGTGGGGAACCGGCCGACACGGTGAGCACCTCGACGCCAGTGTCGGTGACGAGCACGGTGTGCTCCCACTGCGCGGAGAGGCTGTGGTCCTTGGTGACGATGGTCCAGCCGTCGCCCAGTTGCCGGATGGCAGCGCGACCGGCGTTGATCATCGGTTCGATGGTGAAGGTCATCCCCGCCTCCAGGCGCAGCCCGGTGCCCGGCCGGCCGTAGTGCAGCACCTGCGGCTCCTCGTGGAAGCGGCGCCCGATGCCGTGACCGCAGAACTCGCGCACCACGGAGAAGCCATGCCCCTCGGCGAGGGACTGGATCGCGTGGCCGATGTCTCCCAGCGTCGCCCCGGGACGCACCTGGCGAATCCCGGCCCACATGCACGCGTAGGTCACCTCGCACAGGCGACGGGCCTGGATCGACGTGTCGCCCACGAGGAACATGCGGCTGGTGTCGCCGTGGAAACCGTCCTTGATGACCGTGATGTCGAGGTTGACGATGTCCCCGGCCCTCAGGCGCCGGTCGCCCGGTACGCCGTGGCAGACCACGTGGTTGACCGAGGTGCAGATCGACTTCGGGTAGGGCGTGTAGCCGGCCGGCGCGTAGTTGAGCGGGGCCGGGATCGCCTGCTGGGCACCGGTGATGTAGTCGTGGCAGAGGCGGTCGAGTTCGTCGGTGGTGACGCCCGGACGCACGTGCGGCCCGATGTAGTCGAGCACCTCGGAGGCCAGCCGGCCGGCCACCCGCATCGCCTCGATCTCGGCGGCGTTCTTCGGTTCGACGGCGGGCTTGCGGGGAGGGGGCTGGAGCATGGAGGGGCGGGCCGGCCCGCAGGCGGGGCGGGAATGCGGATGCAATCCCGATAGGGTAGCCCGGAAACCCGCCCTGTGCTATGTTTTCGGGTTGACCGGAGCCAGGTTTGCGCCGGGAGCCTGCCTGGCCCCGGAGACGGTCGATGCACGGCGAGCCGGGGCAGCGTGCCCAGGCCGCCGATTCCACACACGTGCCGGCACAGGGTGCCCGGGCAAGGCCCGGGAGGCGTTTGCGGCGCGTGGCGGTCCAACCCTGACACAGGAGTCGTTCCATGTCTGCAGTCACCATGCGCCAGATGCTAGAGGCCGGCGTCCACTTCGGCCACCAGACCCGCTACTGGAATCCGAAGATGGCCCCGTACATCTTCGGCCATCGCAACCGCATCCACATCATCAACCTCGAGCAGACGGTGGTGATGTACGACCAGGCGATGAAATTCGTGCGCCAGCTCTCGTCCAACAAGGGCACTCTGCTCTTCGTGGGCACGAAGCGCCAGGCGCGCGAGATCGTGCGCGAGGAGGCCTCGCGCGCAGGTGCTCCGTTCGTCGACCACCGGTGGCTGGGCGGCATGCTCACCAACTTCAAGACCGTGAAGGGATCGATCAAGCGCCTGCGTGACCTCGAGACCCTGGTCGCCGAGGGCGGCATCGAGAAGCTGTCGAAGAAGGAGGCGCTCACCCTCCAGCGCGAGCTCGAGAAGCTCGAGCGCAGCCTGGGCGGCATCAAGGACATGAACAGCCTGCCGGATGCGCTGTTCGTGATCGACGTGGGCTACCACAAGATCGCGATCCAGGAGGCGCGCGCGCTCGGCATCCCGGTCGTGGCGATCGTCGACACCAACAACTCGCCCGACGGCGTCGACCATGTCATCCCGGGCAACGACGACTCCAGCCGCGCGGTGCGCCTGTATGCCCGTGGCGTCGCCGACGCCATCCTCGAGGGGCGCAGCCAGTCGATCCAGGAGATCGTCTCCGACGAGTTCGTCGAGATCGAGGAGGGCGAGGAGGAGGCGCAGGGCGAGGCCTGATCATCCTCG
>JBIPNU010000194.1:0-5404 GCA_044370615.1 Burkholderiales bacterium | reverse complement strand
GGATCGCGCTCCTGGCCTCGACGCTCGTCGCCGTGATCGCGCTGGCGCGGGCCGGAAGCATCCTGTTCTGGCGCCCTGCGGCCACGAGGATCGGTCCGATCGAGTCACCGTCGACTGTGGCGATGTTGGCGCCGCCGGGGCGGCGTGGCGCGATCGGGCTGCTCGCGGCGTGCATCGCGCTGCTCACGGTCGCAGCCGAGCCGGTGAGCCACTTCACCGAGGCGGCTGCGCGACAGACGCTCGATGTCGACGCCTACGTGGCGGCGGTGATCCGCCCGCCCGAGGACGAGCGCAGTCCCGGCATCGTGATCGACGCCGACCGCCTGCGAACCCATCAGCCGGGCGCGACGGTCGATCCCCGGGGGATGTCGCTGTGAGCCGCTGGATACCGCACCCCGTGCTCTCGGGGCTGCTGTTCGTGTTCTGGTTGCTGATGGGCAATACGCTCGAGCCCGCGCAGGTCCTGCTTGCCCTGATTCTCGCCGTCTCGCTGCCGCACCTCGCGAAGGGGCTGCGCCGCGACGGGACCCGGATACGCGCGCCGGCCGTCGCGTTGCGACTCGCGCTGCGGGTAGCCGTCGATGTCGTCCTGTCCAACCTGGAGGTCGCGCGTCTGATCCTCTCGCGCAAGGCGCGGCTCGACTCGCGCTTCATCCGCGTACCCTGCGCGCTCCAGGACCCGACCGCGGTGTCGATCCTCGCCGGGATCATCACGCTGACCCCGGGCACCCTGACGGTGGACATCTCCCCGGACCTGAGGACGCTCACCATCCATTGCCTGCATGCGCCGGATCCGCAGGCCGTGATCGACGCGATCCGGGAACGCTACGAACAACCGCTGGGGGAGATCTTCCCGTGCTCGACGCCGCGCTCGTGATCTCGCTGGGGCTGGTGAGCCTGTCGCTGCTGCTGGTACTCGTCCGGTTGCTGCGCGGCCCCGCGCTGTCCGACCGCATCCTCGCGCTCGACACGCTCTACGTGAACGCGATCGCGCTGGTGGTGCTGCTGGGCTTGTGGCAGGCCGATGACGTGCATTTCGAGGCGACGCTGATCATCGCGATGCTGGGCTTTGCGGGAACCGTTGCGGTGGCCCGCTATGCGCTGCGCCGGGAGGTGCTGCGATGAGCGCCCTGCTGTTCGACGGGGTGCTGGCCGCGCTGGTGCTGGCGGGGGCCGGGTTCACGCTGGTTGGCAGCATCGGGCTCGTGCGCATGCGCGACGTTTTCCAGCGGATGCACGCCCCGACCAAGGCCTCGACGCTGGGGGTCGGCTGCCTGCTCGTGGCCTCTGCGCTGGCCGGCCTTCTCGACGAACGGGGCCTGTCGTTCAACGAGCTGCTGATCGCCCTGTTCCTGTTCGTGACTGCACCCGTGTCGGCCTACCTGGTGGCGAGGGTGTCGCTCCACCACGGGCTGGGCGCGCGCACCGGGCTGGAGGAGGGGGCGCGCGAGGCCGAGGACGGACGCCCGTCAGCCTGACTGGCCCTGCTGCCGGACGAGGCGCGCGACCACGCCGAGCAGCAGGTCGGCGTCGTCCATCTCGAGCAGTCGCTGCCGCGCGCCCGGATCCAGCGGCATGAACTCCGCCAGTCGGTAGGCGACCCATGCCGGGTCGTCATAGCGTGGCGCGCTCGGCAACTTGTCCTCGCCGATGCGCTCGGCGATGGAGCGCAGCAGCGAGGCGCAGGCCTCGAGCTCGTCCGGTGGTTGCGCGGGGGCCGACAACTCGGGCAGCGGTTCGATCTCGCCCAGCGTGAGCCCGCGCCGGTCGACCTGCCGGTCTCCCAGCCGGAAGCGCTCGGTGCCTTCGGCGATCAGCGTGAAGATGCCCAGCTGGGGCATGTCCCACTCGCGGATGCGCGCGATGCAGCCGATCTCCGCCGGCACCGCGGTGCTGCCGACCTCGCGACCTTCGCGGATCAGGCACACGCCGAAGCCCGACCCGTCGCGCAGGCAGGCCTTGGTCATCTCGAGGTAGCGCTGCTCGAAGATGCGCAGCGGCAGCACCCCGCCGGGGAACAGGACGGTTCCCAGCGGGAAGATCGGCATCTGCATCAGGGAACCTGTCGGCCTGGCGTTCGGGGGGCGTCGCGGTCGCCCGCGCCGGATTCGGCGCGCAGTTTCGCGAGGCTCGCCTCGAGTGCTTCTACCTCGCCGCGCAGTTTCTCCAGATCACGACGCCGGCTGTCCAGCCTGTCCTGTGCGGCGCGCAGCCGCTCCTCGGCCCCGCGTCGCTGCGCGACGCGGGGGCACAACGACCGCCACAAGGCGTCGCCGACGGTGTCCGGGACCACCGGACTCGCCTCGGGCGTGGCAAAGCTCGCCTGCTCGACCAGCGTGCCGTCGGTGGCCTGGAACGCGTGGGCGAGCACGCGCAGCGTGTGCTCCTCGCAGTGGATCTGCTCGCGGAACAGCGCCGCGCGCACCGCGTGTCCGCGAAAGGCCTGCGGCTGGGCGAAGACGACCCGACGCCAGTAGGACACCTCGGCGCCGATGACCACGATCTTCTCCTCGTCGTAGGCGAGTTCGTCCGGACCGGCTGCGGGAATCCGCACCCATGCGCCGCCCGCCGGTGCGGGCGAGGGCAGCGACAGGCTGCGGGGTGCGAGCGACGGCGCCGCGGCCGGAATCGCCGGCTGAGCGCAGGCACAGGTGGCGGCGAGCAGGCCCGCGACCAGCCCGAGGACTGCGCGCGCCGGTCTGCAGGCCAGCGGCGCCTGGCGGGGAAGGATCACGGCTTCGCCTCGGGCAGTTCCCGGTGGCGCACCAGGGCGCGCGGCTCGCCCGCGAAGTCGCGCGCGAGCTGCTCGACGATGTAGACCGACCGGTGGCGCCCGCCGGTGCAGCCGACCGCGACGGTCAGGTAGCTTCGACTGTCGCCGACATAGGCGGGTAGCCAGTCGCGCACGAACTGGCGGATGTCGGCAAGCATGCGCTGCACCGCAGGCTCGGCCTCCAGGAAGGCCGCGACCGGCGCGTCGCGTCCGGTCAGCGGGCGAAGCCGCGGATCGTAGTGGGGGTTGGGCAGGCAGCGCACGTCGAACACCAGGTCGGCGTCTCGGGGCAGGCCGCGCTTGAACGCGAAGGACTCGAACAGCAGCGTCAGGTGAGACTGGGCCAGCCCGGTCAGCGCCAGTACCCGCGCGCGCAGCGCGGCTGCCCCCATCCGGGTGGTGTCGATCCGGTGCGCCGGCTCGACCAGCGGCGCGAGCAGTTCGCGTTCGCGCGCGATGCACTCCTCGAGCGTGTGCGAGCCGTCGGAGAGCGGATGGCGACGCCGGGTCTCGGAGAAGCGCTCCACCAGCGTGGCCTCGTCGGCGTCGAGGAACAGCAGGTGCACCTCGTGCCCGGCTGCGCGCAGCGCCGATACCCGCGTGGGCAGGGTGTCGACCGTATCGCAACTGCGCGCGTCGATGCCGACTGCGAGATGCTGCTGGCCGCGGCCCGCGAGTTCGACGACCAGCGGCTCGAGCACGCTCGCCGGGAGGTTGTCGACGCAGTAGGCGCCCTCGTCCTCGAGGACGTTCAGGGCGACGCTCTTGCCGGAGCCCGACAGGCCGGTGACCAGCGTGATGCGCATCGGTCCCCCGTGGCGCTAGTCAGTGGGGCGGTGGGAGGTGCCGTCGCCGGTCGGGTCATCGCCGGCCACGCCGTCGCCGGTCATGCAGGCCTGCTGCCGCCGGATGAAGGCCTGCGTGCTGTCGATGCCCCGCAGCTCGAGCACGAAGCTGCGCACTGCCGCCTCGGTCAGCACCGCGAGGTTGCGTCCGGCAGCCACTGGCAGAATGACCTTGCGCACGGGCACGCCGAGGACGATCTGCTCGTCGGGGCGCAGCGGCAGCCGTTCGACGGCGGCGGTCGGATCGGGCGAGGCGCGCTGCATCTCGACGATCAGCTTGACGTTCTTCTTCACGCGCACCGCGGTCTCGCCGAAGATGGTGCGGATGTCGAGCATGCCCAGCCCGCGCACCTCGAGGTAGTCCTTCAGCATCGGAGGGCAGCGGCCTTCGATGATCGTCGGCGCGATCCGGTACACATCGACCACGTCGTCGGCCACCAGTCCGTGTCCCCGGCTCACCAGTTCGAGGGCAAGTTCGCTCTTGCCCACGCCACTCGCGCCGGTGATGAGTACCCCCATGTCGAGTACGTCGAGCAGCACGCCGTGCAACTGCGTGCTCTCGGCCAGCGCGCGCGCGAGATACGGTCGCAGGATCCACATCACCTGCGAACTCGGCAGCGGCGAGCCCAGTACCGGGATCTCACGCGCCGCGGCGAAGGCCGCGAACTCCGCCGGCAGCGTACCGCCGTCGGTGACCAGCAGGCAGAACGTGTCGGCTGCCGCCAGGGCGCCGATGGCCCGCTCGCGCTCCGCCCCGGTCTGTGCCTCGAGGTGGCGCAGCTCGGTCGGCGAGAGCACCTGGATCCAGTTCGGGTGGATCAGGTTGAGGTGCCCGATGAGCCCCTGGCTGGACTGCTGGATCCGGGGCCCGTCCAGCGATCGCCCGCCGTGCTCCTCGCCGGCGAGCCAGGCGAGCTGCAGGCGGTCGCGGGTATCCTCAAACAGGCGCGCTGCGCTGACCTGTTGCATCGGGCGACCACTGTTCGAGCAGCGCGCAGATCGCCGCCGCGTCCGCCGCGCCGTCCAGGCGCTGGCGCATCTCGCGATCGCCGAACAGTTCGGCGAGCTGGGCGAGGATCTCCAGATGCAGGTCGGTCGCCCGCTCCGGCACCAGCAGCGCGAAGATCAGGCTCACCGGGGCACCGTCCGGCGCATCGAAGGGGATCGGGGCGTGCATGCGCACGAACACGCCCACCGCCTCGCGCAGTCCCTTGATGCGGCCGTGAGGAATCGCGACGCCCTGGCCCAGGCCGGTCGAGCCGAGCCGCTCGCGCGCGAACAGGCTGTCGAAGACGGTACTGCGGCCGATGCCGTGGCGATTCTCGACCAGGAGCCCGATGCGCTCGAACACGCGCTTCTTGCTGCCGAGGTCGCAATCGACCACGACGTTGGGTTCCGGCACCAGGCCGGCGATGAGGTTGGAGGCGGCGGTCATCACGGCAGCGTCAGGTCTGGCGGCCGACCGATGGCCGGCCGCGCTCGCGGCGCGGAACTTACCCGATTTCCGGCTGCGGTGCCGGGCCGCGCCGATCCTGCTGCTTTTCCTTGTGCCGGATCACCGCCCGGTCGAGCTTGTCCGCGAGGCTGTCGATCGCCGCGTACATGCTGCTGTCCTCGCTGCGGGCGAACACGTCGTGTCCGCGCAGGTGCAGCGTCGCCTCCACCTTCTGTACCAGCTTGTCGACGGACAGGATCACCTGTGCGTCGATCACGTGGTCGAAGTGCCGCATCACCCGCTCGAGCTTGGCGTGCACGTAGTCGCGGATGGCTGCGGTGACCTCCACGT
>JBIPNU010000110.1:0-7016 GCA_044370615.1 Burkholderiales bacterium | reverse complement strand
TTTTCCCCCTGCCCACTGGACTCCCGGCCTCCCGCACAGCCCGGAGCCTGGGGCCTGCCACTCGACGTCGACCGCGCGGGTCGATGCCGGCTCGCCCGGCGCTCGCCGGGGCGTGCCGTGGCGTGCCGGGCGACTGGGACGCTCGATCGTTGGACGCGCGTCGGGTCCCAGCGCCCGGGCGGGCGCGGCAGCCCCCGCGGGCGTCTGCGGAGCAGGCGCCCCGGGCCGTCCGACCCGCGTCGCCGCGGTCCCGCCGCCAGCCGCGCCCGGTCGGCCGGCGTCGCGGTCGGGCCGTTCAGTGTCACCGGCCGAAACCCTGCTCGGTCCCCGCCAGCAGCTTCCGGATGTTCGATCGGTGTCGCCAGATCAGCAGCCCGCCCATCACGGCGACGGCCGCCAGCACCGGTGGCGAGAGCCCGAGCCACCAGGCGAGCGGCAGCGCGGCCCCGGTGGCGATCAGCGCGGCCAGCGACGACAGCCGCAGGCCGAGCGCGAGCGCCAGCCAGATCGCCAGCACGGCGAGCCCCAGTCGCAGGTCCAGCGCGAACAGCACGCCGGCGGCCGTGGCCACGCCCTTGCCGCCCTGGAACCGGAAGAACACCGGATAGAGGTGGCCGATGAACACCGCGAGCGCCGTCAGCGCGACCACGCTGGCACCGATCCCGTAGGCGGGCACGATCGCCTGCGCCAGCGCAACCGCGACCCAGCCCTTGAGCGCATCGCCCGCGAGCGTGAGCACCGCAGCCGGGCGACGACCGCTCCTGAGCACGTTGGTGGCGCCGGGGTTTCCCGAACCGTACGTGCGAGGATCGGGCAGACCGAAAGCTCGGCTGACCAGGACCGCGAACGAGACGGATCCGAGCAGGTAGGCGCCGATCACCAGCGCCGCGGCGACAGGGTAGGAACTGAACATCCGGGCAGTGTAGCGCGCCGCTCCCCGGCGGACTAACATCGCTCCGCCCATGGCCGACCGTTCCCCCACCCCCCCCCGCGCCGGGGCCACGCCCGCCGCCATGACCGCAGCCCCCTCCGCGGACACCATCTTCATCCGCGAGTTCCGGCATCCGACCCGCATCGGCGTCTATCCGTGGGAACGGCTGGTGCCGCAGTCGGTGCAGATCGACCTCGAGTTCGACCTGCCCGGGCGCCATGCGGCCGACAGCCGAAGGCTCGAGGACACGATCGACTACAGCCGGGTCGTGGCCCGCATGCGCGACCTGCTCGACCACCACGACGAGACGCTGCTCGAGTCGCTGTCCGAGCGGATCGCGGGCACGTTGCTGGCCGAGTTCGGGATGCCGCGCCTGCGGCTCTCGCTCGCCAAGCTGGCGCTGCTGCCCGGGGTGCGTGCGCTGGGCATCACGATCGAGCGGCGCCTCGGCTGATCCGCCTGTCGGGCAGGTCGGCCGGGCCGACCGACACCGCGGCGGCGGGTACCCCCTCTACGCCCCTCCCACGGCGATCCCGCGGCGCCCACGCCGGCCGGTGACACCGGGTGCGCAGCCTCTGTAGGCCGATGTCCGTTTGCCGACCTGACATCCCCGGGCGCGCGTCTTGCGTGGCCCCGCCCGGAAACCGGTCGCCTGTAGCGCAAGGGGCGGTTCGGCCCCATCTCCGGCGCCCGACGGTATGCGCAGTTGCGGTCGACGGCGGATGCCGTTGTTTTCATCGCGTGAAATGTCGTCTTTCGACGGACATTCCGTCGGGATATCCGAAGTCGTCACTCGAGGGACGACCTAAACTTTCGGATCGGTCGGTCGTATAGTGGGTACTGACCGTGCGGCCGCGCCCATGGCCACCAGGGTCCGTTCATCCGCGAGGCGCCTCGACCACCCCCGGCGCCAGCCCCGCATCAGTACCAGGGCCCGCTCACCCTGACCCTGCCAGCACCGCGCCGGTATCCCCGAGCGCGCGCACTCACCTCACCGCCCGACGCAGTCCCAGTCCCGGTTACCCGCCTCGGTCGCTGTTGCACCCCCTGCCAATCCCCGATCCCTGTCCCTGTCCCAGTCCCGATACCCATTCCGTCACCCCAGCCCCTCGACGCCACTCCCGCCTGCGTGGACCGACCTGTGAATGCCCCCATGACCATCGTCGCCAGCGGCTCGCGCGTGTGTATTCCAAGCGCGATGCTGCAGGTCGGCATGTTCGTGAGCGATCTCGATCGCCCATGGTCGGAAAGTCCGTTCCTGCTCGAGGGCCTGCTGATCGAGCGGGACGCCGAAATCGCGCTGGTGCAGTCGATCTGCAAGGAGGTGACGATCGACCTCGGCCGGTCCTGGGCGGTGAAATTCGCTGGCATCGAACTGCCCGAGCAGGACCAGGCTGCGGTGCAGCTGCGCGAGCACGAGGCGGAACTCGGCCGCCTCGCCCGGCAGGCGAACTTGATGCTGGAGGCCGCGCAGGCCCCGGGTGCCCCGGCGGCGAAGGTGAAACCGGTGGAGACGGCGCCGCTGCTCCCCACCCTGATGCGCACGCTGTTCGGGACCGAAGCGCAGGCCAACAACCGCAGCGGTCGCGGCGAAGATCCAGCCTCCGGATCGAGCGTGCCACCAGACCGCGCCCCGGCCGCCCGCGCGGAGGTGGCGGTCTCGCCCGACCTCGTCGAACGTCCCCCCGGGCTGATGGCGCGCTTGCGCCGGGTGTTCGAGGAACTGCAATCGCGACGCCGGCGCGGCATCGCGATCGAGCGCTCGGGCCGGGGCATGGCGTTCGAGCACGCTGCACCCAAGCCTCGGGACGCGCAGGGTTCCGGGAACCCGACCGGATCGTCCGGCACACCCGTCCACCTTGGCCTCTCGGCCGAGGAACTGAAAGCCGCCCAGGAGGAGATCCGGAGCTTCGAGCAGGAACTGCCGATCGCGCGCGAGAAGCTGGTGGCCGCCGAGGAACTGATGGACCGGGTCGCAAGTCTGCTGCGCAGCGGCGGCGTCCTTCAGGTCGAGCAGGTATCGCCGGTCGCCACCGCGATCGTCGACAGCGTCACCCGCAACCAGAACGCGATGCTGTGGCTCACGCGGTTGCGCGCGTTCGACGAGCAGGCTCACGCGCGCAGCGTGCAGTGCGGCGTGTACATGGCCACTTTCGCCCGCCATCTCGGGCTCGACCAGGAGAAGTGCGAACACCTGACCATCGCCGGCATGGTGCTCGACGTCGGCAAGCTGCGGGTCCCTCCCGGGGTGCTCAACAAGCCCGGCCCTCTCCAGGGCGAGGAAATCTCCCTGGTACGCGACCATGTGATGCTGGGGGTCTCGATGCTCGAGAACTCACCCGGCATGCATCCGGACGTCATCGAGACCGTGCTGCGTCACCACGAACGCGAGGACGGCAGCGGCTACCCCGGCCGGCTGCGCGAACGCGACATCGGACTGAACGGCCGCGTCGCCGCCATCGTCGACACCTTCCTCGCGCTCACCAACCCCCGCGCCTATGCGGCCGAAGTCACCATGCAGGAGGCGCTGCGCGTTCTGCTGGCGGGCCGCGCCACGCTGTTCCACGCGCCGCTGGTCGAACACTTCATCCAGTCGATCAGCCTGTTCCCGGTGGGCTCGCTGGTCGAACTGTCCACCGGCGAGATCGCGGCAGTCGTCGCGCATAACCGGGTGCGGCGGCTCAAGCCTCGGGTGATGGTCCTGATCGAACGCGACGGGACACGCCTCGAGCGTCCGAAAACGCTCGACCTGCTGTATGTGCCTCAGGACGAAACCGGACAGGAGATCCGCATCCTGCGCGGGGTCTCGCCCGAGGCGCTCGGCATCGATCCGGGCGACCTGTTCCTGGCGGCCGGGCTGTCGTGAGCCTCGCCACCGCGATCCTGCCCGACGCCGTCCTCCGTGGCACGGACTTCGAGGGCGCGGTCACGCCAGGCAATCTGGTCGAGCGCGAAGAGCTGCCCGCGCTGATCCAGCAGACCGCGCTCAGCCACGGCCTGCAGGACCGCCCCTTCGCGGTGCTGGCCGTTCGGCTGGTGCGCGAGGACATACCGGCGCTCTTGTTCGATCCGGTCACCGAGCATGCACTGCTCCTCGCCGCCCTCGAGCAGATCGCCAGCGTGCTGCGGCCCGCCGATCGGTTCGCGGTGATCGCGCACGACGAACTGGTACTGATCCTCAACAGCCTGCCCAGTCCGGACCTGGCCGAACTCGCCGCCGCGCGGATCGTTCAGTGCTTCAGCGACCCCTTCCTCGTGCATGGCGCGGCACGGCGCCTGCATGCGGTGGTCGGGGTCGCCTGCGGCCCGGACCGGGGTGCGGAGCCCGGCGAGCTGCTGCGCGCGGCGCGCGCGACCGCGCGGACAGCGGAAACCTCGCAGCACGGCTATCTGATCTGCATACCCACGGCGGGCCGGGATCCCGGTCTGGGACTCGAGGCTGCGTTCCGGCGCGCGATCGCCGCCAACGACCTCTCGCTCGCCTTCCAGCCGCAGATCGATCTCATCACCGGGCGTCCGGTCGGGGCGGAGGCGCTCGCGCGCTGGCGCGGCCCGCTCGGGCAGCCGGTCACGCCGGACCAGTTCATCGAGATCGCGACTCGCTGCGGCCTGATGCACCAGCTCACCCGCTGGGTGCTCAACTCCGCGCTGCGCGAATTCTCCCGGGTGTGGACGCAGGGCCATGCAGTGGATCTCTCGGTGAACATCTCCCCGGTGGACCTGCACGAGGCCGACTTCCCCGACATGGTCGAGCACGCGCTCCAGACCTGGTCGGTGGACGCCGACCGGGTGACGCTGGAAATCACCGAAACGGCTCCGGTCCGCGAAACTCGCCAGGTTCTGGAGATCCTCGAGCGGTTACGCAGGATCGGCGTGCGGCTGTCGATCGACGATTTCGGCACCGGACACTCGTCGCTCGCGCTGCTTCGACAGTTGCCGGTGAACGAGCTCAAGATCGACCAGCAGTTCGTGCGCGGCATGCGGGAATCGAAGGCGAGCCTCGACATCGTTCGCACCACGCTCGACCTGTCGCGCAACTTCGGACTGTCGACCGTTGCCGAGGGTATCGAGGACCCGGAGACGCTGGCCGCGCTGCGCGATATGGGGTGCCAGTCCGGACAGGGGTGGTGCATCGCCCGCCCGGTACCGATCGATCAGCTGCTCGACTGGCTTCAGGCGAAGACCGCCGGCCCGGAGCTGCCGGACGGCAGTCGAACTCAACCGCGCGGATGATGCCTGCGGTGCAGGTCGCGCAGCCGCTCCCGTGCAACGTGCGTGTAGATCTGCGTGGTCGAGATGTCGGCATGCCCGAGCAGCATCTGCACCACGCGCAGATCGGCGCCGTGGTTGACGAGGTGGGTCGCGAAGGCGTGGCGCAGTACATGGGGTGACACGGTGCGCGCGATGCCGGCTGACCGCGCGTGCTGCCGGAGTCGGTACCAGAAGGCCTGCCGGGTCAAGGGGCGCGCCTGGCTGCCCGGGAAGAGGCTGTCGGACGTGCGCCCCCCGAGCAGCGACGGGCGGGCCTGTTCGAGATAGCGTTCGAGCCAGTCGAGCGCGATCTCCCCCAGCGGCACCAGGCGTTCACGCGACCCCTTGCCGGTCACGCGGATCACGCCCGCGTCGCGCGACACCTGGGCCACTCGCAGACCGACCAGCTCGCTGACCCGCAGCCCGGTCGCGTAGAGCACCTCGAGCATCGCGCGATCACGCAAACCGATCGCCGTGCCGGTATCGGGCGCGGCGATCAACGCTTCGACCTCGGACTCGGACAGCGTCTTCGGCAGCCCACGGGCGCGCCGCGGCGTCTCGATATCCGCGCTCGGATCGACCGACAGCCGGCCGCGGTCGATCTGGTGCCGGTAGAAGCGGCGCATCGCCGCGAGCAGGCGCGCAGTGCTGGAAGCCCGCGCCCCGCCCTCCACCCGACAGGCGAGATAGTCGAGCAGGTCGGCACGGGTGGCCGCCGTCAGCGCCGCGCCTGCCGCGCCACCTGCGGCCGCATCCGGCGCACGGCGCCCGGCCAGCCATCGCGCGAACTGGCCGAGGTCCCGACGGTAGCTCTCGATCGACAACGGCGCGAGGCCGTCCTCCAGCCACAGCGCGTCGCAGAACGCGTCGAGCTCGGGGTCGACGCTCGCCGCGCTCCGTGCCATCCGGGGCCGCGCGGGCACGGCGCCGTCTTCAGCCGCTACCGACACCGCTCGCCGGCGCGGAGCGGCGCACCCACTGGCTGATCAGCGCGGCGACGATCATGGCCGCGCCCAGCGCATCGGTCAGCGGCGTCGTGTAGACCAGCAGCACCCCGGCGCCGATCAACAGCCAGCGTTCGACCCGACGGGTCGGTCCGATCGCCCAGCCCTGGATACCCGCCGCCAGCGCGCAGATGCCCGCGAGCGCCGACACGGTCACGCCGACCACGCTCCACCAGCTGCCGCCCGCGGGCAGCTGCAGCAGCAGGCCCGCACCCGCAGGCTCGAGCACGAACATGAACGGCACGACGAAGGCCGGCAGCACGTATTTCCACGACTGCAGCGTGGTTCGATAGGGATCACCCCCGGTGATGGCCGCTGCCGCGAACGGCGACAGCGCGGTGGGCGGGGACACCTCGGAGAGCACCGCGTAGTAGAAGATGAACATGTGGGCGGCGAAGTCCGGCACGCCGAGCTTGGTGAGCGCGGGCGCCGCCACCACCGCGCAGATGATGTAGGACGCGGTCACCGGGACCGCGAGGCCGACGATCCACACGATCAGCGCGGTGAAGATCGTCGTGAACAGCAGGCGGGTGCTGGCGAACAGGCTCTCGGATGGCGCGAAACCGACCAGCGTGAACAGGTCGCTGAACGCGCGCGCGAACACCTCCGCGTAGCCGATCACGATCGAGCTGAACTTCAACCCCAGCCCGGTGAGCGTGACCACGCCCACGATGATGCCCGCGGCCGCGCAGGTCACCCCGACATTGAGCATGCCCACCGTGCCCTCGCGCAGCGCGAGCACCAGGCGCGAGTCGCGCAGCCCGGCCCACAGCGCGGAGGGCCGCCATCCGGAGGGGTGCAGCATCGACCAGGGCAGCAGAGCGCAGTCG
>JBIPNU010000107.1:0-7046 GCA_044370615.1 Burkholderiales bacterium | reverse complement strand
GCCCTGATGTACAGCGCCCTTCCGAGCGGACCGGATGAACTGCAGCGCTGGGTGCTGGCCGTAGGCAACCGGCTGCGCGATCCGCAGCTCGGCCCGCAGCTGCCGCCGCTGTCGGCGGCAGCGATCGGGACGCCGGCGCACCTGCTGCCGCCGCTGCTGACCCCCGCGGCCAGCCCGGACGATGCGCCCCGGATCACGACGCGCTACGACCTCGGGCACGCGACGGTGCTCGCCTCGCATGCAGTCACCTCGCCGTGGTGCGGTCGGCACGCACGTGAGGTCGCGCGTCGGGCACGCTGGACCGCGCGCTGGCTCGCCTCGCGCCGGCCGTTGGCCGACCCCGAACGGGCACAGGTCAGGGCCGACTTCGCCTCGGTGTACGGCTCGCTGCACGACGCGTCGGCTGGCTACAGCGTGCACGAGATCGCCGACACCCATGCGATCGTGGAAGGCCTGCGCTGGGCGAGCGGCATCGCGGATCCGTCGACGCTCTATCGCCGGATCGGGCTCGCGCACGCCGGCGACGCCCACCGGCTGCGGCTGCTGTCGACCTTCGCGCGTACCTTCGGCATCGAGCGGGCCACCGCGCTGGCGTCCCGGATCTGCGCGATCGCCCTCAAGTTCCCCTGGCCATCGCTGGCCTTGTCCGACCTGCTGCAGTCGCTCGAGCGCCACCATGACCGGGTACCGGGCCTGCTGGTGGTCGCGCCCGAGCGGTTCGCCCAGGTCTGCCGGCTGGACCCTGAGGTGGCGGCCCTCTCCACCCAGGAACTGGGGGGCGACAGCGGGCTCCCGCCGGTGGACGCCGTCGAGGAGGCGGTGCTGGCGGCGCAGGGGCGCTACGAGACGCTGGCTTCGGCCAACGAACGCATCGGTGCGGCCATGTACCCGCTCGGCTCTCCGGGCGAGGCGGTCTCCGCCGAGGCCGGTCCGTTCGCGCCCGCGTGGCTGATCGACCCGCGCGGCGGCGTCGCCGCCCGCAGCGACGAGACCCCCGACCTCGCGCGGCTCGCGCGCTGGGCGACCGCGGCCACCGAGATCGCCGATGCGATCGCCTGGCTCGCCGACGAAGAACAGGTGACGTTCTAGGCGATGTCGGGTGCGCGTCGGTCGACGGCTGGATCGATGTTCGGCAATCGCGCCCGCAGCCGATCGTAGTTGGACGGATCCATCGCGAGTTCGCCAGAGTCGATGCGCCGGTAGAGGTCGATCACCGCGTCGTTGACCGGCGTCGGCACGCCGAGCTCACGACCCTTGCGGCAGACCAGGCCGGTGATGTATTCCATCTCGCTGCGCCGTCCCTTGAGGTGGTCCTGGATCGGCGCGGTGCGCGAACGACCGCCGACGTGGCCGAGCAGTGTGGTCATCGCGGTGGACAGGACCTCGTCCGCGTCGCCGCCGAAATCGTCCGATCTCAGGCCGAACACCGGCTCCACGCGCAGCCCCATCGCCCGGCCCACCGCCATCGATTCCTTGCCGGCGCGCAGCGCGAGCTCGGCCATGCCGGGCAGCTTCGAGGCCTCGCCGTTGGGCAGGCCCAGCAGGCCGCGCGGGCCCATCGTCATGCTGTTGGCGATGAGCTTGGTCCACTTCGCGCCGCGGATGCTAGAGGCGATGTCGACACGACCGGTGCAACCCAGCAGCCCGGCGAGTTCACGGACCCGCGGAGTGATCTCCGGGGTGTCGAGTTCCCCGAGCGCGAACCAGGTGCCCTTGCGCGTGGTGTTCCTCTGGACCAGCCCCGGGGTGAAGATCTCGGCCGACAGTTCCACCACGCAGCCGACGGTACGCTCGCGCCCGACGATCGAGGCGATCGAGTCGTCGTTCATGCCGTTCTGCACGCCGACCACCACGCCATCGGCCGCGAGCCACGGCACGATCAGCTCGGCCATCCAGCGGTGGTCGTAGCCCTTCACCGCCATGAACACGATGTCGAAGCGCCGACGCGCCGAGGCCAGTTCGCACAGGTGCAGCGCAGGCACCACCACCCGCGCCTCGTGATCGGGCATCCGGACGACGAGCCCGGTGCTGCGGATCGTCTCGACCTGCGCGGGCCACTGGTCGATCACCGTGATCTCGTGCCCCGCCTCGATCAGGTCCGCGCTCACGCTGCTGCCGATCGCGCCAGCGCCAAGGACTGCGATACGCCTGCTCATGTGCCACGCCTCCCCGATGTCGCGCGCCGACCGGGGCGCGCGGATGCGCGGGCACTGTCGGACAACCCGGCACGGCTGTCAACGCAGGCGCGTGCCTCGCAGGCCGCGCGCGCGGCGAGCGCCCGGCGCGTGCCGTCGAGGCTGCGCCGCCGCCCCGGCGATCAGGCCCGCGGCAGCGCGAGCGCGCGCTCGATCCACGCCGCGCTGGCGAGCGCACGGTCGTCGTCGCACTCGCTCGCCACCACCTGCAGGCCCAGTGGCAGGCCGCCTGGGCCGACGCCACACGGCAGCGTCACCGCCGGCGCGCCCAGCAGCGTCCAGATCGTGCAGAAGGACGGATCGCCGGTGGTGTCCAGTCCGGCCGGTGCCTCGCCGGGCGCCGGCGGCGTGACCAGCGCATCATGCGCGGCCAGGAAGCGTCCGAAGGCCTCGCGCAGCCACTCGCGCGCCGCGAGCGCCTCGCGGTAGCGCGATTCGGGAATACCCGCCGCCTGTTCGAGATAGCGATCGAGCCAGGGGCTCAGCTGCGCGCGGTGCGCCTCGCGCAGCGGCCCGAACCAGCGCGCAGCCTCGAAGCCCATGAGGGTCGCGTGCACCTCCAGCGCGTCGTCGAACTCCGCGGGCAGTACGCCCGGCTCGACCGTCGCGCCAGCGGCCGCCAGTTGCGCGAGGACACGCTCGAAGGCCGTCGCGGCCGCAGGCGCGAGTCGCGGCCACACCGGCGTGCGTACCGCGAGCAGCCGTGGCGGAGCCTCGCCGCGCACCGGGGCTTCGATGGAGAAGCCCCGCTCGACGATCGCCGAGGCCAGCAGCGCCACGCCGGCCACCGAGCGGGCATGGCAGCCGGGCTGGTCCAGCGTCGGCGCGTAGCTCAGCACGCCGGTGGTGGACAGCGCACCCAGGCTGGGCTTGAAACCGACGACGCCGCAGAACGCGGCTGGCCGGATCACCGATCCGTTGGTCTGCGTACCGAGCGCAAGCGGAACGCAGCCGGCGGCCACCGCCGCCGCCGATCCGCTCGACGAGCCCCCCGGGGTGTGCGCGGGATTCCACGGGTTGCGCGTCTCGCGCGGATGCATGAACGCGAACTCGCTCGTCACGGTCTTGGCGAACACGATCGCGCCGGCGGCGCGCAGCCGCGCGACCAGCACCGAATCCGCGGCGGGCCGCTGCCCGTCGTGGATCGGCGAACCCATCCCGGTCACCCAGCCCTGCGCATCGATGATGTCCTTCACGCCGACCGGCAGCCCGCACAGCGGGCCGGGCACCGTGCCTTCGGCCAGCGAAGCGTCGATCGCGCGCGCCTGCGCGAGCACCGGCTCGGGCGCGATCCCTCGAAACGCGTGCAGCACCGGCTCGCAGGCCCGGGACCGCTCCAGGCAGAGTCCGGCCAGCGCCTGCGCGCTCGACCGACCGGCCGCGATGTCCTGCGCGAGCCGGGTGGCCGTCCGGCGCAGCGGGGAGTCAGCCGCGAGTTCCGGCAGGAACGGCGCGCCCGCCACCGCGCATCCGGGATGGTCGACCGCGTGCGCCTGCATCGGTCAGGCGCCGGTGAAGCGCGCGGCGCGCTTGTCGAGAAAAGCCTGCACGCCCTCCGCGTAGTCGGCGGTGTAGCCCAGCTCGCGCTGCACCTCGGCTTCGCGCTGCAGCACCACCTCGAGCGACTCCTCGATGCCCGCCTTGAGCGTCGCGGCGGTGAGTCGACAGGCGCGCGTGGGCCCGGCGGCCAGGCGCGCCGCGAGGGCGGCGGCCTCGCCGGCCAGCGCATCGTCGTCGACCGCCTTCCAGACGAGGCCCCAGGCTTCGGCCCGCTCGGCGCCGATGCGCTCGCCCAGCAGCGCGCAGGCATTCGCGCGCGCCAGCCCGATCAGCCGCGGCAGGAAGAAGCTCACGCCGCAGTCGGGGGCAAGGCCGATCCGGCTGAACGCCAGCACGAAGCTCGCGCTGCGCGCGGCCAGCACGATGTCGCAGGCCAGGGCGAGCCCCACGCCCATGCCGGCAGCCACGCCGTTGACCGCGCACACCACCGGGATCGGAAAACGGTAGAGCCGCGTGAACAGCGGGTTCTTCGCCTCCAGCGCGGCACCGAGGTCATGCTTGCGGCCCTCGGGCAGCGGCTTGCGGTCAGTGAGATCGACGCCGGAACAGAAGCCCCGCCCGCGCCCGGTCAGCAGCAGCGCGCGAGCGCCGGACTCCGGCGCCTCGATGCGATCGAACGCGTCGAACAGCTCCTCCTGCATGCGCACGTTGAAGGCATTGAGCCGGTCGGGGCGCGCGAGCGCGAGCGTCGCCACGCCCTGGTCGATCGAGAATTCGATGGTCTCGTACCGCATGCATCCTCCGTCGAAAGGTCCCGCCGGCATCGCAGCGCGCGAACGGGGCCAGGCCGCGCGACCGACACCCTCGCCTCAACCGGCCGCGAGTTCCCGCCGCGCCGCGTCGTAGTCCTCGCGCCAGCGTGCAACGATCGTCGCCACCGGCTCGATCGCCTGCACTGCGCCCACCCCCTGCCCCGCGCCCCACACCTGCCGCCAGGTGGCCGGTCGGTCCTCGCGCCGCCGGTATCCGGCCGCGTCCGGTTCGGGAAGCCGGTCGGGATCGAGCCCCGCGGCCGCGATCGAACCCCGCAGGTAGTTGGCCGGCACCCCCGAGAACAGCGGGGTATACACGATGTCGGCGGCGTTCGCCTCGACGATCATCGATTTGTAAGCGTCATCGGCCGCGGACTCGGGGGTGGCGATGAAGCGCGACCCCACGTAGGCGAGATCGGCGCCCATCGCCTGGGCCGCCAGGATGCCTCGACCGGTGGCGATCGCGCCCGACAGCGCGATCAGGCCGTCGTGGAACGCGCGCACCTCGGACACCAGCGCGAATGGCGAGAGGGTGCCGGCGTGGCCCCCGGCGCCTGCGCACACCAGGATCAACCCGTCCACGCCCGCGGCGAGCGCACGCCGTGCGTGGCGCACGCTGGTGACGTCATGCAGCACCAGTCCGCCGTAGGCGTGTACCCGAGGCACGATCGCGTCCGGTGCGGAAAGCGAGGTGATCACGATCGGGACCCGCTGCTCGACCACCACGTCGAGGTCGTGCGCGAGGCGGGCGTTGGCAGCGTTGACGATCAGGTTGACCGCCCACGGCGCGACCCTCGAGCCTGGATGCGCGGCGGCATGGCGCTCGCAGCCCTCCCGGATCTCGCGCAACGCAGCCTCCAGCCGCTCCGCGGGCCGGACGTTGAGCGAGGGGATCGCCCCGACGATGCCGCTCGCGCACTGCGCGACCACCAGGCCCGGCGAGGACACCAGGAACATCGGGGCACCGACCACCGGCAACGACAGCCGGCCCTGCAACTGCGGCGGCAGCGCCATCGCGGGCCGTTCAGCGCGCGCGCGGCGAGGTGCCGGGCACCGCCGGGGCGCCGAAGAGGTAGCCCTGTGCCCAGTCGATCCCGATGTCGCGCAGCCGCTCGGCCGTGTGCTGGTCTTCCACGCATTCGGCGACCGTGATCAGCCCCACTTTGTGCGCGGCCGCGACGATGCCCTCGATCAGTCGTTGCGTACGCGCGTCCGCGAGCATCCGCGCCACCATCCACCCCTCGACCTTCAGGTAGCGGATCGGAAGGTCGGCGAGATACTGGAACGACGAATAGCCACTGCCGAAGTCGTCGAGCGCGAGACCCAGCCCGGCGTCGACCAGCGGTTGCAGGTTCGCCCGCAGGCGCGCGAGATTGCCGTCCAGGCGCTCGGTCACCTCGACCACCAGGTGCAGGTCCGGCTGATCGATCCGCAATCGCGCACCCACCACCGCGAGCCGCTCGATCGCCTCGGCATGGCAGAGGAACTCGGGCGACAGGCTGATGAAGCGCACATGCGGGCCGTGGGCCGCCGAGCGCGCCACCGGGTAAATGAACGCCTGCCGGATGACCGCCTCGTCGATGGCCGCCGCGAGTTGCAGGGACTTGGCCGTGCCGATGAACTCCGCGGCGGGGATCTCGCGCTCGCCGTGGGCGACGATGCGGGCGAACGCCTCGTCCCCGACCGCCTCGCCGTTCGCGAGGGCGACGATCGGCTGGAATGCCGCGACCACCCGCTCTTCGCGCAGCGCGCGCTGCACGTGCGCGCCTTCCCAGATCACCGTCCCCCGCCGCCCCGGGATCACGCCCGCGCAGAGCGCACGGTCGCGACCGGCCTGCTTGGCCTCGTAGAGCAGGCCATCGGCCTCGGCGAGCATCTGGCCGATCGACTCCAGGTCCGGCCGGTAGACCGACACGCCCAGGCTGAGGGTGAGCGCGATCGGCGTGCCGGCCACCGGCACCGACGTTGCCGCCAGTTGCTGGCGGGTACGCTCGGCCGCGGCGAGCGCGCCGCCTTCGTCGAGGTTGTGGTAGCAGATCAGGAATTCCTCGCCTCCCCAGCGCGCGACCCAGTCGCCGCCGCGAAGGTTCGACTCGATCGCGTGCGCGACATGGCGAAGCGCGAGGTCGCCCGCCTCGTGGCCGAGGCGATCGTTCACGCGCTTGAAGTGGTCGACGTCGGCCAGGGCCAGCGCGAAGCCGGCTGCGTCGCTGCGCCGCGCGCGATTCCATTCGAGCTGCAGCCGGGCCTCGGCCGCGCGACGGTTGGCCAGCCCGGTGAGGTGGTCCTCCATCGCCAGGCGGGTGATCTCGGCCTCGGCGCGCTTGCGCTCGGACACGTCGCGCGCCACCGACACCCAGTGCTCGATCTCGCCATCCTCGCCGCGCACCGGCATCGCCGACAGGTCGATCCAGAAGGCGCGGCCGTCGCGCCGGTAGTTGATGATCTCGACGCGAGCCGGTTCGCCGCGCCGCATCGCCGCTAGGAGACGGTCGCGACTGGGCCCGACGCTCTCGCGCCCGTGCAGGAACCCCACGTG
>JBIPNU010000106.1:0-7052 GCA_044370615.1 Burkholderiales bacterium | reverse complement strand
GCCGCCCTGCACCACGGTGACCACCAGCGCCAGCAGCCAGACATATCCCACGCGTCCTCCCGTGCCGGACCGGAGAACGCGGCGGGCGCGCAGCCCGCCATCCGGGACGGTGGACGCCCGGGCCGGTCCGCGCCGCGCGGCCCGGGCGTGCTGCGCCCACCCGTCTTCAGTCGGTCGACTTCACATTGTACTGCCGCACCGCCTTGGCCCAGCGCACCGTCTCGGCGCGCATGAACTTGCCGAAGGCCTCCGGGCCCATCACCACCGGCTCGTAGCCGCGGCTGCGCAGCGTCTGTGCGGTCGGCCCGCCGGAGAGGATGCGCTCGAGCGCACCGGCGACCTTCTGCACCACCGGGCGGGGCGTGCCTGCGGGCGCCATCAGTCCGTACCAGCCGATGATCTCGAAACCCTTGAACCCGAGTTCCGCCATCGACGGCACGTCGGGCACCTCGGTCGAGCGCTTGGCCGTGGTCACCGCCAGCGGCCGGATCTTGCCCGCCTTGATCTGTCCGAGCGCCGCACCCGGGCCGGAGAAGATCACCTGCACCTCGTTGGCGAGCAGCGCGGCCATCGACGGGCCGGAGCCGCGGTAGGGGATATGCGCGAGCTTCAGTCCGGCGGTGGCGTAGAACACCTCCTGCGCGACATGCGCGGTGGCGTTTCCGGAACCGAAGTTGAACTTCCCGGGGTTGGCCTGCGCGAGCTTGATGAACTCCGCCAGATTCTGCGCCGGGACCGACGGATGCACGCTCATCAGGTAGGGCTGCTGGATCAGCATGCCGATCGGCACGAAATCGCGGGCGACGTCGAACGGCAGCTTGTCCTGCATGGCCGGAGCCACCGCAGTCGCCCCGATCTCGGCGATCACGAGCGTGTAGCCATCGCCGTTGGCGCGGGCGGCGAGCTGCGTGCCCGCGATGCCCTGGGCGCCGCCCCGGTTGTCGACGAGGATCTGGGTGCCGAGCAGTTCGCCCAGCGCGGGCGCCACCAGGCGGGTCACCACATCGGTGCCGCCCCCGGGCGGAAACGGCACGATCACCCGAACCGGCTTGCTCGGCCAGTTGTCGGCCCGCACCGCGGGGGCAAGACTACCGGCTCCGGCCGCAGCCAGCGCGCTCAGCAGTTGACGTCGGGACGCATCGATCATCGAGGACTCCACGCAGGGGAAGGACGACGGGACTCGCGCGGCCGCGCAGGCGACCGCGCGAGCGCGCAGTGACCGGACGCGAGGCCACCAGTCCGGGGAGGCGGGCAATCGACCCGCGGCGGCGCGAGTCTATCGCCACGCCTCGCGGTTCCGATCGACGGCGGCGGCGACGAACGCGACTGCCCGGTCGGCGCGCCGACCGGCTCGCCGACCTGCCGGACCGGATCGGCGCCCCCCCCCGGGGCTGGCCGCCCCCGGAACGCTCGCCTGCAGGCCCCCGTCCAGGCATTCCCGGCCTTGTCGCCCCTCGGTTCACGCCCGCAGCAGGCTCGCCATCCGGCCGACCGCGCTCTCGGGACTGGTCAGGGGCCGCTCGCCGGTGGCCCGCTCGACCTGCGCGGCCGCCCGCGCCATCGAGAACTGGCAGAGCATCAGCCGGCCGCGACCGCGATGGCGTTCGGCCACCTCGGCAATTCGCCGATCATGGCCCTCGGCATCGCCCTCGGCCAGCAGGCGCTGCGCTTCGGGCACGTAGGCGCCGATCAGCTCGGGGATGCGCCCGTCCGGGCCCACCGACTCGCGGAAGTCGACTTCGATCGACGGAATGCTGGGCGCGAAGGTCGCCAGCACCACGATCGGCTGGCCGCAGGCGAGCGCCTCCTCGACCATCGCCTCGTTGGGCTTGAGCATCGGGACCGGAGCCCTCGCGCGCACCCGCTCGATCGCTTCACCGAAGGCGGAGCAGGTATAGATCACGCCGTCGACGGACTGGGCGAGGCAGTAGTCGGTCAGCGCGCGGAAGCGGGGCGTGAAATCGACCTGCAGCCCGCCGGGCGCGGCGCGGTCGGCGGAGAGCGAGTCGTCGAGCAGGTTCATCGCCTGCGCGCCGGGCAGGCGCGATGCCAGCGCGCGGTTCACCGGTTCGATCGCGAGCGGGGTCGCGTGGATCAGTCCGATGCGCAGTCCCATGGCAGCCGCCTCGTTCTTCGTGTGCTTGCGTGAAGGATACCGATCGCCGCGCGCGGACTCAGCACGTGGCCACCGCCTGCGCGACGGCAGCCGTGAAGTCGCCGGTGCCGAGCGGTCCGCCGAGATCGCGCGTGCGCCGCGCCGGATCGGCCAGCACGGCATCGATCGATCGCTCGATCAGCGCCGCCGCCTCGACATGCCGGGTCGACCCGCTGCGCCGGCCATGCCAGTCGAGCAGCATCGCAGCCGAGAGGATGAGCGAGGTCGGGTTGGCGATGCCCTGCCCCGCGATGTCCGGAGCCGACCCGTGCTGGGCCTGGGCAACGCAGAAATGATCGCCCTGGTTGGTGGAGCCCGCCAGCCCGAGGCTGCCCGACAGTTCGCCCGCCTCGTCCGAGAGGATGTCGCCGAACATGTTCTCGCACATCAGCACGTCGAACTTCGACGGATCGCGCACCAGCAGGGCCGCGGTCGCATCCACGATCTTCTCGTCGAGTTCCACGTCCGGATAACCCTTCGCGACCGCCCGCGCCTCGCGCAACCAGAGGCCATCGCTCATCTTCATCACGTTCTGCTTGTGCACCACGGTCACCTTGCGGCGGCGCGCGCGTGCGAGCTCGAAGGACACCACCGCGATCTTGCGCGCCGCTTCGGCGGTGACCTTGCGCACCGCCAGCGCGATATCCGGCGTCGGCATGAACTCGCCCACGCCCATGAACATGTTGCGGTCGGCGTAGAAGCCTTCGGTGCACTGGCGCACGATCACCAGGTCCATCGGCCCGCCGACCCGGGATGCGCCGAGCCGGCTCTTCGCCGGCCGGATGTTGGCGTACAGGTCCCACTTCACCCGGAACTCGCCGGAGGGGTTGATGCCACCCTGCTCGCGCGGCGGATAGTCCAGGTGCGACACCGGGCCGAGGATCACCCCGTCGCTGTGGGCGACCTTCTCGCGAACGCGGTCGGGAAAGGTCGTGCCTTCGTGCTCGAGCGCGGGGAAGCCGATGCGGTCGTGCTCGTACGCGAAGCCCACCGCCAGCCGGCGATCGACCGCCTGCAGCACGGCCAGCGTGGCCTCGGTGATCTCGGGGCCGATCCCGTCGCCGGGGAGCACGAGCAGTCTCATCGGAAAGTCTCCTGGGATCGGACACGGCCGCGCCAGCCGGATCTCGCGCCCGGGATCGACGGGCTACCGGCCCTGCGCCCGCGCCGGGCGGCGCACCCCGGCATCCGGCGGGCCGGCAGCGATCGTGGCCGGCCCCGCGCGGGGCGCAATGATCGCACGCCGGCGCGAGGTCTGCCCGCCGACGCCACGCCTCCACGATCCGACGCTCCCGCAGCCGCGTCCGCGGTCGATCCGCGCACGCTCGCCGCCCCGCGCTGCGCGACCGGCGCGCGGCCTGATGAGCCGGCGACCCGACCGCCGCACCGCGACCGGGCTGCGCGGCCCTCGGCATTCAGCCGGCGTCGGGCGGCGTGGGTGGCACGAAGGGGACGCGCGCCATCGCCTTTGCGTTGGTGGGGCCGGCGCCGCCACCGGCGCGCACGTACTGGCGGCGCGCGTCCACCGGCGGCGTCCAGGTCCAGGCCGGATAGTCCTCGGCCTCGCAAACCGACTTGAGGAAGAGGCGGCGCCGCTGGCTGTCGACCACGCGCCGTGCGATGTCCCGCGGATCCCAGCCCTCGAGCAGCCGCCGGTGCAGCGCGCTCTCGATCGCTCGCAGCGAAGTCTCCCCCGCGCGATCGCGAAGCTCCCGCGGATCGTCCTCGAGATCGAACAGCATCGGTGGCAGGCCCTCGGTGTGCACGTACTTCCAGCGTCCCTGGCGCACCATGCGCGAGGGCGCGCAGACGCCTTCGGCGGTGTATTCCGAAATCGCGAGGCCCTCGCCCTCGGCCACCTCGCCGCGCAGCAACGGCACGAGGCTGCGACCGTCGAGCGGGTCGACCGGGCTCACGCCGCCCGCCGGGTCGGCGATGCCCAGCAGCGTGGGCAGCAGATCCACCAGCGAGACCACCTCGCGCACGCGGCGTGGCGCCGCCGTGCCTGGCCACGACACCATCAACGGTACCCGGGCGGACCACTCGTAGAAGGTCTGCTTGAACCACATGCCGCGCTCGCCCATCATCTCGCCGTGGTCGCCGGTGAACACCACGACCGTGTCGCGCTCGAGCCCCGACTGCCCGAGCACGGCCAGCAACTGCCCGACCTTGTCGTCGACGTAGCTGATCATCCCGTAGTAGGCATGCCGCGCGCGGCGCACGTGCTCGGGCGTCACCCGATGCAGATCGCGTCCGTGGGCGTGGTAGAGCCAGCGGCTGTGCCCGTCGAGTGCCTCGTAGGGAATCTCGGGCACCGAGGGCATGTCGATCTCTTCGTGCCGGTACAGGTCCCACCAGCGCTGCCCGATCGTGAACGGGGAATGCGGGTGGGTGAACGATGCCACCATGAAGAACGGCTCGCGCCGCGGCGCGCGCGCGAGGTCCCACAGCTTCTGCACCGACTGGTGGGCCACCTCCTCGTCGTAGTCGATCTGCAGGCTGCGCGCGCAGGGGCCGGCCTCGACGATGCCGCGCATGCTGATGCCCGTCGGCTTGTCGCGAGGGCTGCGCGACCAGTCCGGAGTCCACGCGTAATCCGCCGGATAGATGTCGGTAGTCAGCCGCTCGTTGAACCCGTGCAGGGGATCGGGGCCGATGAAGTGCATCTTGCCCACCAGCGTCGTGCGATAGCCCGCGGCGCGCAGGTAGTGGGCCATCGTGGGCACCGTCGCCGGGAACTCGCAGGCATTGTCCCAGGCCTCGATCGCCGAGGGCAGGCGCCCGGAGAGCATCGAGAAGCGCGAGGGCGCGCAGATCGGGAAGTTGCAGTAGGCGGCCTCGAACACCGCGGCGCGCGCGGCCAGCGCGTCGAGGTTCGGCGCGCGCACCACCGGGTGACCGTAGGCGGGCAGCGCGGGCGCGGCCAGCTGGTCGGCCATGATCAGCAGGATGTTGGGTGACACCGAGGGCGTCCTCCGGTCAGAGCGGCGCGATGCCCGCCGCGCGCACGACCTTCGCCCAGCGCTCGACATCGCGCTCGAGGAAGGCGGCCAGTTCGCCTGGCGAGCCGGTCTCGATTTCCATGCCCAGCGCGAGCAGGCGTTTCTCCACCGCCGGCGCGCGCAGCGCCGCGCGCAACTCGGCGTTGAGGCGCGTCACCACCGCCTCGGGCGTGCCGGCGGTGGCAAGGAAGGCGAACCAGGTGCTGACCTCGTAGGCCGGGTAGCCGCTTTCGGCCACTGTCGGCAGCTCGGGCCAGGCCTTGAGCCGGCGCGGGGAGGTCACCGCCAGCGCGCGTACCCGCCCGCTGCGCACCGGCGCCTCCGCGAGCGCGACGGTGAGCGGCATGAACTGCACCTCGCCGGCGACCAGCGCGGCCAGCGCCTCGGGTTGTCCACGGTAGGGCACGTGCACGACCTCGATGCCGGCCATCGTGCGCAGCATCTCGGCGGCGAGATTGATCGCCGAGCCCGGTCCGGCCGACGCGTAGTTGAGTTCGCCGGGCCGCCGCTTCGCGAGCGCGACCAGGTCGCGCACCGACTTCACCGGCAGCACCGGATGCACCAGGATCAGGTTCGGGATGCTGCCCGCCATCGTGACCGGCGCGAAGCTGCGCACCGGGTGCCAGGGCAGCGACTTCACCAGGCTGGGGTTGGTGGTGTGCGATGGACTCGCCAGCAGCAGCGTATGCCCGTCCGCCGGCGCGCGCGCGACCGCATCGGTGCCGATCGAGCCGGACGCGCCGGTGAGGTTCTCGACCACCCAAGGCTGCGCGAGCGATTTCGCCATCGGCTCGGCGAGCGTGCGCGCGATGATGTCCACGATGCCCCCGGCCGGGAACGGCACCACGATCCGCACCGGCCGCTGCGGCCAGGTCTGAGCCGCGGCGGACGCGGCGGCCAGCGCCAGCCCTGAAGCCGCGAGCCCGATCGAGGTCCGCCGCGCGCGGTGGCGGCGTCTGCGTGCAATCGTCATCTCTCCCCCTTAAGCTTGGCGTCCTGGCGGCGCGTGGCCGCCGATCGTCGCGGTCGCAGGTTACCGCGCGATGACCCGGGCGAGAAGCCGCGCCGAGGGTCGACCCGGGTTCGGGCGCGAACGGCGGCGCCTGCGCGAGGCCGGCGCCGCAACAGTTGCGACCGTCACCGCGGAAACGACCGTCCTGCGAGGACACCATGCTCATCTGCCAGATCACCGACCTGCACATCAAGGCCGATCGCCGTCTCGCCTATGGCGTGGTGGACACGGCCGGCATGCTCGAGGCCTGCGTGGCGGGGATCGCGGCGCTCGCGCCCCGCCCCGACGTGGTGGTCGCCACCGGCGATCTCGTCGACTACGGCCGCGACGACGAGTACGCGCTGCTGCGCGAACTGCTCGCACCCCTGCGCATGCCGCTCTACCTGCTGCCGGGCAACCACGACGGCCGCGAGGCGCTGCGACGAGCGTTCCCCGACCACCCGTGGCTTCGGGCGCAGGACGAGTTCGTGCAGTACGCGATCGATGAACATCCCGTGCGGCTGATCGCGATCGACACCCAGGTCCCCGGTCATGGCCACGGGGAACTGTGCGCGCGCCGGCTCGACTGGCTCGAGCGCACGCTCGCCAAGCGACCGGACGTGCCGACCGTGGTGCTGATGCACCACCCGCCGTTCCCCACCGGCATCGCGCACATGGATCGGATCAGCCTCGCCGGCGCCGACGAACTCGCGCGCGTGATCGCCCGCCACCCCCAGGTCGAGCGGCTGCTCTGCGGCCACCTGCACCGGTCGATCCACGCCCGCTTCGGCGGCACCGTGGCCTCGGTATGCCCCAGCCCGGCGCACCAGGTCGCGCTCGATCTCGACCCGGACGGCCGCGACGACTTCATACTCGAGCCGCCGGGCTACCAGCTGCATCGCTG
>JBIPNU010000105.1:0-7064 GCA_044370615.1 Burkholderiales bacterium | reverse complement strand
ACGCTACACCGCGATGGGCGTGGAGGTGCTGCGCGGCCATGCGCGCATCACCAGTCCGTGGACGGTGGAGGTCAGCCTGTCCGACGCAAGCTCGCGCACGCTGAGTACGAAGAACATCATCATCGCCGCGGGCGCCGGGCCGCTCGTGCCGCCGATTCCCGGGCTCGCGGAGTGCGGCTGCCTCACCAGCGATACCGTATGGAACCTCACCGAGCGACCCCGCCGACTGCTGGTGCTCGGCGGGGGGCCGATCGGGTGCGAACTCGCGCAGACCTTCGCGCGCCTGGGCAGCCATGTCATCCAGGTCGAGATGGCGCCGCGGGTGCTGGTCCGAGAGGATCCGGAGGTCTCGGACCTCGTGGCCACCTCGCTGCGGGCCGATGGCGTGACGCTGCTGACCGGTCATCAGGCGCTGCGGGTGGATAGGGTCGACGGCGAGAAACGCCTGGTCGCGCGCCACGGCGACGCGGACGTCGTGATCGGCTTCGACGAGCTGCTGTGCGCGGTCGGGCGCGCGCCCCGCGTGCAGGGCTATGGCCTCGAGACCCTGGGCATTCCCCTGACCCCGCGCGGAACGATCGAGACCGATGCCTTCCTTCGCACGCGCTACCCGAACATCTACGCGGTCGGCGATGTGGCCGGGCCGTTCCAGTTCACCCATGCTGCGGCGCACCAGGCAGGGTATGCAGCCGTCAACGCGCTGTTCGGGCGCCTGCGAAGGTTCCGCGCCGACTACCGGGTGCTGCCGTGGACGACCTTCACCGATCCCGAGGTCGCGCGCGTCGGCCTGAGCGAGACCGAAGCGAAGGCGCAGGGCATCGCCGTCGAGGTCACGCGCTATGGCATCGATGACCTTGACCGCGCGATCGCCGATGGCACGGCCCGCGGCTTCGTGAAGGTGCTCACCGTTCCCGGGCGAGACCGCATCCTGGGCGTGACCATTGTCGGGGAGCACGCGGGCGACCTGCTGGCCGAGTATGTGCTGGCGATGAAGCATGGACTCGGGCTGAACCGCATCCTCGGCACGATCCACAGCTATCCCACGCTCGCCGAGGCGAACAGGTTCGCGGCAGGCGAATGGAAGCGAGCCCACGCGCCGCGTCGCCTGCTCGACTGGGTGGCGCGTTTTCACGCATGGGAGCGGTCATGAGGCCGCGCGCGAGGGCGGCACGAGGGCTGGTGAAGGGCGCTGCCGTCCGTCGCGGCGGGCGGGCAGGCATGGGATACGTGAGGGCAGGCGCAATACTGGCGACGCTCGCGAGCGTGCCGGACGCGACGCATGCGCAGCGGCTCGCGCCGCTCGCCCCCGAAACGGTCTCGGTGGTTGCTGGTCCGACACAGCGCCCGTGGGTGTTCGCCGGGCTTCCAGCCCAGAAATTTCCGGCGACTCGCTATGCGTTCGAGGGTGTATCCGGCAGCCCGGTGCTGAGGATCGAGACCGAGGGGTCGTACGGCAACCTGCTGCACCGTCTCGACACGGCAGGGGCGGGCGTGCTGTCCTGGCGCTGGCGGGTGGAGCGCCCGCTCGAGCGCGCCGACCTGCGAACCCGGCAGGGCGACGATGTCGCGCTCAAGGTCTGCGCGCTGTTCGATATGCCGCGCGATCGGGTGCCGTTCGTCGAACGCCAGTTGCTTCGGCTGGCCGAACTGCGCACCGGCGAGTCGCTGCCGACGGCGACCGTGTGCTACGTGTGGGACGCGTCCTCGCCGAGCGGCAGCGTGGTGCCCAACGCCTATACCCGGCGGGTGCGCTATCTCACGCTGGGCGCCGGGAGTCCGACCTGGGAGTCTGTCCGCCGGGATCTCGCGAGCGACTTCGTGCTGGCTTTCGGCGACGAGTCGACGACGGTACCGCGGCTGCGCGCGATCGCGGTGGGCGCCGATGCCGACAATACCGGTGGGCGCAGCCTTGCGTTCCTCGCGGATCTCCACCTCGGCGAGGTCCCGGCGCGTTAGGATGAGGGGGAACCTGAAGGCAGGCAGACCCGCCTGCGCGGGGTTGCGAGTGCCGGCGCGTGTCGCGTGACCGGCCCGATCAGGGAGGATCCATGTCGAGGAATCCGCTGGCCGTCGCAATGGCGGCTCTGACCGTCGCGTGGGGCGTCGCATCGTCCCCTGTATCGGCGGCCGACGTGTTTCCCGCGAGGTCGGTCCGGTGGGTCGTGCCCTTCGCGCCCGGCGCTTCCAACGACGTGATCGCCAGGGTGTTCGCCCAACGGCTGGGCGAACTCTGGGGGCAGCAGGTCATCGTGGACAATCGCAGCGGCGCGGGCGGGATGCTCGGTGCCGACATCGTCGCGAAGTCGCCGCCGAACGGCTACACGCTGCTGATGGCCAATCCGGGTGCCAATGCCATCGTGTTCGCGATGGATGCAAAGGCGCCCTATCGCGTCGAGGACTTCGCCGCCGTGAGCCTGCTGGGCTGGTCGCCGATCCTGCTCGTCGTCAACTCCGCATCGCCAGCCAATACGGTCCGGGACATCATCGCGATGGCGAAGGCGCGCCCCGGGAAACTGTCGGCTGGATCCTCCGGCACCGGGGGCAGCAGCCACCTTGCCCTCGAACTCTTCCGGATGCTGGCCGGGGTCGACATCCTGCATGTGCCGTACAAGGGAGCATCACCCGCGATCGTCGACCTGATCGCGGGGCAACTGCAGCTTATCTTCACCACGTCGGCCACGGCCTCGCCGATGGTCAGCGCCGGGAAGTTGAAGGTGATCGCGACGGCCGGAAACCAGCGTCTTCCGCTCTATCCGGCGATACCCAGTACGGCCGAGCAGGGGCTCGCGGGTTTCGACGTGCCGATCTGGTTTGGCGTGTCGGTACCGTCCGCGACGCCGCGCTCCACGGTCGCGCGCCTGAATGCGGGCCTCGAACAGGCGCTCGCATCGAGCGATCTGCGCGAGCGACTGGCCGGTCTGGGCGTGCAGCCGCAGGGGGGGCCGCCCGAGCGGTTCGCGCGGTTTCTCGCCGACGAGATCGTGCGCTGGAGACAGGTCCTCAAGGCGGCGAAGGTATCGATCACCGAGCTGAACTGACCGCGGCATGCGCGCGCGTAGCGGCGCGCTGCACGCAGGTTCGATGTCACGGTCGGCCGGCGTCGGTCGAGCCCGATTGACCCGATCCGGCACCGGCGCTATCGTGGGCGCATCGGTCGGCTTGTGCCGATCCGGCTGGTCGCCGCGACATGCGCAGACTTCGATTCGCCCGCAGGGGCGAGCAGTGATGTTTCCCGATTCCGCGATCTGCGCGCGGCCGGGCGCGCGGCGTCGTCTCGTGGGTGCCGCCGCGACCTTCGCGCTGATGACCCTTGTCGCGCTCCTGCCTGCTCCGGTTGCCGGCCAGGGTTTTCCCGCGCGGCCGCTGCGGATCATCGTGCCGCTGGCGCCCGGTGGCGGCGTCGACATCACCGCGCGCGCGATGGCGCAGCGGCTGTCGAGCCGATGGGGTCAGCCGGTCGTGGTGGACAACCGGTCGGGCGGTACCGGCACGATCGGGCTCGAGATTGCCGCGCGAGCGATCCCCGACGGGTATACCGTGACCTTCGTGACCGGCAGTCATACCGCTCGTCCGGCCACCGAGCCGAACCTGTCCTACGACCTGCTGCGTGACCTCGCGCCCATCTCGCAGCTCACCCGCCAGTCCTACGTGCTCGTGCTCAATCCCGGCCTGCCGGTCCGGTCGGTCAGGGAACTCCTGGCTCTCGCCCAGGAGCGCCCCGGCACGCTCACCTACGGTTCGGCCGGGATCGGCAGTCTCCAGCACTTCAGCGGCGCGCTGTTCGGCATCGCGAGCGCAACCCGCTTGCTGCACGTGCCCTACAAGGGCGGTGGACCGGCGCTGGCGGATGTGGTCGCGGGTCACATCAGCATGGTGTTCGCGACTCCGCTAGAGTCCTTGCCGCACATCAAGGGCGGACGGCTGCGCGCGCTCGCCGTGACCTCGTCGCAACGATCTCCGGCGATGCCGGACCTGCCGACGATCGCCGAGTCGGGGGCGCCTGGCTACGAGGTCACCAACTGGTATGGGGTGATGGCCCCGCGCGCAACACCTGCGCACCTCGTTGCCGCGCTGCACAAGGGATTCGTCGACACGCTCAGGTCGGCAGAGATCACCGAAAGGCTTGCCGCGGACGGCGTCGAACCGGTCGGATCATCCCCGGAGGAGTTTCGCCGTCATATCGAGGCCGAACTGGGCAAGTGGCGCGGCGTCGTCCTCAAGGCCGGGATCAAGGTTCAGTAGAGAGGGAGTACTGCATGAAGATCGGATTCATCGGCCTGGGGACCATGGGTGGGCCCATGGCGCTCAATCTGCGGCGCGGGGGCTTCGACCTGCTGGTCAGCGATCTGCGCGCCGAGGCCGCCGAGCCGCATGTCGCGGCGGGGGCGACATTCGTGGCGGATGTAGCCGAACTCGCCGCGCAGGTTGATCTGCTGCTCACCTCGTTGCCCGGGCCACCGCAGGTCGAGGCGGTCGCGCGGCTGGTCGGGTCGGCGATGCGGCCCGGAAGCGCATGGTTCGACCTGTCGACGAGTTCGCCTACGCTCGCGCGTCGCCTTTACGCGGAGTTCGCCGAACGCGGGGTCGCGCTTGCCGATGCACCGGTGAGCGGGGGACCGGCTGGCGCGAAGTCGGGCAAGCTCGCGCTCTGGGTGGGGGCCGAACCCGAGGTGTTCGAGCGCTACCGTCCTGCGCTCGATGCGATCGGCGACCAGGTGATCCTGATCGGCCCGATCGGTGCCGGATCCGTGGCCAAGCTCGTTCACAACTGCGCGGGGTATGCCATGCAGCTCGCGCTGGTCGAACTGTTCACGATGGGCGTGAAGGCCGGCGTCGATCCGCTCCCGCTCTGGGCTGCGATCCGGCAAGGGTCGCTCGGGCGCAAGCGGTCTTTCGACCGGATCGGCGAGCAGTTCCTGCAGGGCACGTTCGATCCGCCGAACTTCGCGCTGGGGCTGGCGCACAAGGATGTCTCGCTTGCGCTCGAGCTCGCGCGCGAGCACGCGGTGCCCATGCGCCTCGCGCAACTGACCCATGCCGAGATGACCGATGCGCTCAACCGCGGCTGGGAGGGGCGCGATTCGCGGTCCTACCTGATCCTCCAGCAGGAGCGCGCGGGGCTGGCGATCCGAGTGCCGCGCGAGGACGTCGAAAAGGTGATCGCGCGCGACGGTTGAGGCGAGCACCTTCACTGCACCCGCCGGATCGGGCGCGGCGGGTCTCGGCGGGAGATCGGGGGCTGTACGCGCGAACGGGACTACCCGGTGCACGAGCCCTTGGCCGGGGGGGTGCCGCGACCCGGCGCTTTCGCCAATCGCGCGCAGGACGCGTTCCCGAGCACCGCCGGTCAGCGCATCCCGAGGATCCAGTTCGCCAGGCGCAGGCTTTCCGCTTCGGTGACATGCGGGTTGGGCGGCATGATTCCGTCGCCCCACACGCCTTTTCCACCTTCGCGAGTCTTGATGCGTAGTGCCAGGCGAATGTGGCGGCGCAGCAACCGCCCCTTCGCCCGTCGTGAAGCGGGTCGGCACGAGCGGCGACAGCCGGGTATACGAGGCACGCCGCGTCATCAGCGGCGCTGGGTCTGCGCCATCGGCCAGGTCCGCGTGGCAGTCCGGCGGCATCGCCGCGGGGTCAGGCGCGCGATTGACGCTCCCGAAGCAGCGGCGATACAGTGCCATGAACAACAGGACGGACCGGGATCGGTTGCCGTCCGGCATACTGGAGGAGAAGCGCTTGATGAGTCGTCGGGTTGCGCGTCGCCGTCTGCTGCAGGCCGCCGGGTGCGGGTTGCTGACACCCGCCACGCCCTGGGCGCAGGAGTTCCCGAACCGGCCGATCCGGATCGTGGTGCCGCAAGCGCCCGGGGGAGGCACGGATATCCTTGCGCGCAATCTTGCGGTGCGGTTGACCGAGCTTCTCAAGCAGAACACGGTCGTCGAGAACCGCACCGGCGCCGGTTCGCTGATCGGTACCGAATTCGCCGCGCGCGCCCCTGCCGACGGCTACACGTTGATGATGGGCGGCATCTTCAACATGGTGATGAATACCGCACTCATCCGGAACCTTTCCTACTCGCCGCTGAACGACTTCGTCAGCCTGGGCTACGTCGCGGCCTATCCGTTCGTGCTGCTCACCCGCAACGACCTGCCGGCCAATAGCCTCGCCGAGTTCGTCGCCTATGCGAAGGCCCGCCCGGGCAAGCTGACCTATGGCTCCGGTGGCCTCGGGACGCTGCAGCATGTCTGGGGCGCCATCCTGGCTGGCAGCCTCGGGCTGGACATGGTCCATGTCCCGTTCAAAGGCGCCGCGCCTGCGCACCAGGAAATGCTGGCGGGCCGGCTGGACATCATGTTCGACAACATCTCGGCGGCGCGTCCCTATGTTCAGTCCGGGCGCCTGAAGGGTCTGGTCGTGTCCTCGGCGCAGCGAAGTGCCGCGCTACCCGCCGTTCCGACGGTCAACGAGACCGGGCTCGTCCGGTTCGAGGGCGAGAGCTGGTTCGGGGTGTTCGCGCCGGCGGCCACACCGGCGCCGGCGGTATCCCGGCTGCGCGAGACGCTCGCGGCGATCAACCGGGAGGCAGAGTTCGTCGCGCGTATCGAGCGCGACGGCGGCCGTACGCTGAACATCCCGCCCGCGCAGCAGCAGGCTTTCCTGCGCGATGAACTCGAGCGCTGGGTGGCAGCGGTCAATCGTCACAAGGTGACAGCCGACTGAGGAGTCTAGCAATGCCCGCAAGCACCAGCGAGCAGGTGATCCGCGAGTGCGCCTTCGAGATCATCCGGATCTCCGACGCACACGCCGCCGACGGCAGGGCGCTCGCGCAGGCGCTGCGTGCGCCGCTGCAGCGCATCGTCGCGTTACCCGACCTGCTGTCGCTGGGCGTGCCACGCCAGGGTAATCATATCGACCACTCGAAGTACCTGTACTACGACGGCCAACTGGTCATCTCGCTCGACGAATTCCCGAAAGGCAAGCACATTCCGCCGCACGACCACGGCGTCTGGGAGGCGATCGCGATGTACCGGGGCAGCGTCGATCACACCGTTTACCAGCGTCTC
>JBIPNU010000104.1:0-7070 GCA_044370615.1 Burkholderiales bacterium | reverse complement strand
CGTCAGATGCGCCGCTGCATCGAAGCCTACAGCCGGATCGACCGCGCGGGCCTGTAGGGTGCGCCCGCCCTCCCGTACATCCGGCTGCGCACTCGCCAACGCCGGGCCGCGCGGCCGGTGAGTCCCGAGGCCGGGGCAACGCGGACGAATGCCGGGCTCAGCGGCGCGGAGGTAAGGTCCGTCCGGAGGGCGGGGCGATCGTCCGCGCCGGCGGCGGCAGGGTGTCGGTGAGACCCGAAGCGGCCGGCGTCGGGCGGGCAGCCCGGGGCGGCATCGTCCCGCCCGGATCGGTCTCGTCTTCCTCGCCCTCGACCACCTCGACGTAGCGGACACGGTCGAAGTTCATGCCGTGCTCGACCACTTCGATCAGCTTGATCGTGGTCTTGTGTTCCTGGATCACCAGCCGGAAACGCCCGCCTTCGGCGAACACGTTGGGCTCGATCAGCACGCAGTGGTCCTCGACCAGCGCGATCGCGTCGTAGTACACCGACACGCCGGGATCGTAGGAGCGCTCGAACACCGAGACCTGTCGTTCGGCCAGCGACCCGATGCGCGCCACCTGCGGCAGGCCCGGATAGCGCTGGATACCCACCGCAGCCTGGCCTTTCGCGTCACGCGCCAGCCTGCGCACGATGCCCACGTTCCAGTCGGGCTGGGTACCCCAGCGCAGGCCGAGCAGGATGCCGACCTGCAGCCAACTGTTGCCGCCCAGCGCGGTCGCCCCGCAACCGGTGGCCGAGAGGTCGGAGAGCAGCCACTCGGACACCACCTGCCGGTCGGTCTGCTCGATGAGTTCTCGCGTGCGTTCGAGCTTCTGCTCCGGGGTGAGCGCATCGCCGCGCGCCTCGCTCAGGAACCCGTAGCGGGTGAACTCGTCGAAATTCGCGTCCGGGTCCTCGCCGGCGAGGATCTGCTTTTCGCGATAGCGCAGGTAGGCAAGCCCGGCGATCACGCGGCGTACTTCGCGAAAGCCGTTCACCACCTGCAGTTTCTCGCGACGACGGATACGCTCGTGCCCGCGCCGCGGCGGGTTGCGCCCCCAGTAGAGGACCAGCTTCTCGACGAGACCGAGGAAACTTGTCACGGCCACGGCGCCCGACAGTCCGGACAGGGTCGCGTAGCGCGGCAGCGCCTTCATGCGCCGCACGTCGCGCGCCAGCGCGATCAGCTGCACGTAGGCCTGCCCCGGCGCGAGGTACAGACGCGACGGGTGCGAGCCGGTGGGATCGTCCTCGCGCACCCGCCGGGGGGGAGCCCCCACCGTCATGTCGAGGACGAACGGCGTGTCCGGCCCCAACGTGTCACGGGCAGTGAACGCCCCGATGTTCTCCCGGATCACCCGGTCCAGGAACTCCATCTGGATATGGTCGATGCTGCCGATCGGCGCGAGCTCGAACCACGTGCCGATCTGCAGCTCGCGCTGAACGCTGGTCTCGCCCTCGGGCTCCTGCAATCGCTGGTTGCGATTGGCCACGCCGATGCGCCTGGCGACCTCGACCGTGCGGTAGTACTCGCCCCACTCGGTCGCGTCGACCGCCCGGTAGCGCATGCGTGCGAGGCGGTGGCGCTGGTTCATCGCGGCCATCGCCCGTACCGCCAACCACGCGCCCGCGCCCTTGTCGCGCTCGAGTGGGCCGCCGACATCGAACAGGTCCTTCAGCGCATCCCGGCAGGCATGAGCGATCGCATCCAGATAGGCGACGACCAGCAGCCAGCACTGCTCGGCGCGATGGTGCGTGGGCGGCACTGTCACGAACTCGAGGTAGAGGGCCCCGAGGTGGCGACTGCCGATCTCGTCGAGCGTACGGATCGCGTTCACCCGGTCGTTCGGCCGCAGGTCCGGCTGGTCGGACATCGTCAGCCAGTCGGTGATGTCGGCGATCGCCTTGCTGGGTGTCGGCGACAGGTCGGCAATGATTTCCTTGAGCGCCTGGGACGAACCCAGCGGGCTGGTGGACTTCTTGCCAAAACCCAGTTTGCTGATCCAGCCGAGCATCAGACCCGGTACCCCCGTTGCCTGCGTTCCGGACGATCGCGCCTCATGCCCGCCAGCCGCGGCTGGTCGACGCAGGGTACCCCGGCGCGCGCTTGGCGTCGATACGGCCACGCTGCCAGCAGGTTCCCGGACACGAAGGTTACCGCGTGCGGGTCAACTGCACAATCCAGCCCGTGCGCCCCTGCCGGTCGCCGATCACGAGCCCGGTGCCGCCGGCAGGTAGGACAGCGGATCGACCGGGCGCCCCATCCGGCGGATCTCGAAATGCAGCTTGACCCGGTCCGTGTCGGTGCTGCCCATCTCGGCGATCCGCTGGCCGCGGGATACGGTCTGCCCTTCCTTGACCAGCAGTTCGGAGGCGTGCGCGTAGACGCTCACGTAGACGTCATCGTGCTTCACGATCAGCATGCGTCCGTAGCCGCGGATGCCCGCACCGCTGTAGACCACTCGACCGTCGGCGCTGGCGAGGATCGGCTGCCCCGCGCGCCCGGCGATGTCGATGCCCCGATTGACGTCCGAGAAGCGCTCGATGACCTGCCCCGTCGACGGCCAGGCCCAGACCCGCGCGGCGGACACACCTTCGGCCGCCTCGCCGGCCCGCCCCGCCGGCACCGGCTCCGCGGCGGCGGCCGGAGCCGCGGGCGCGGCCGCGACCGGGGCGCTCGAACCGCCCGCGCCGGTCGCCGCAGGCGCACGACGGGGCGCGGCCGTGGCCTCGGCCAGCGCTTTCTCGGAGAACGGTTGCCGGAGCGCCTTCGGCTCGGTTCGCACGCCCTCGGTACCCGGCGCGCGGACCGCCCCGGGCAGCGGGGTCGCCGCCACCGGCGTCGGCGGGGCAGCCGGCACCGGGGACGCACCCCCGGTGGCCTCCCCGGCTGGCGCGCGCAAGCGAAGCTCCTGCCCCACCCGGATAAGGTTCGGATTGTCGATCCGGTTCCAGGACGCGAGTTCGCGCGGATCCAGTCCGTACTCGAGGGCAATGCTGATCAACGTGTCGCCCTTTCGCACGCGATGCGACTCCGGCCGCGACTCGGTCGCCGAAGGCGAGGTCCGCGCCCCCGCCAGCGGGGAGACGGCAGGCTGCGGCGTCGCCACCGACGGCGCTGCCGCGGGCGCGGCCGGAGCCGCTGGCGCCGGGCCGCGCGCACGCTCGGGCGGGGTGGCACGCTGCGAGACCGGCGCCGGAACCGACGTGGAGCCGCAGCCGGCGATCAGCACGGCGACCGAGGTGGCCGCGACGATCGAATGGACGACGCGCATCATCATCGGACGCTCACCGGCGGGCGGGCGAAGGCGGGGTCGTCTTGCCGAGCAGCGCCGGTACGAAACGCACGGCGTCGTGAGCCGTCTCGACGAAGCGCGAGCCGCTGCGCTGCGTCACGCACAACTGCTGCTGCCGGCCGGGAACCCCGTGAGGCCTCACCATCCGCCCCCCATCCGCGAGCTGGGCGAGCAGTTCGTCGGGAATGTAGGGTAGCGCGGCCGAGATCACGATCGCGTCGAAGGGCGCCGCCTCGGGCAATCCGCGCAGCCCATCGGCATGACGCATGCGCACGTTCGACAGGCGAAGCTCCCGCACGAGCCGGTTGCGCGAGAGTGCCGCCAGCTGGGCGACTCGCTCCACCGCGTAGACCTCGCGCGCGAGGTGGGCGAGCACCGCCGCCTGGTAGCCACTGCCGGCGCCGATCTCCAGCACCTTGCCCAGCGGCGCGCCCGCGCGCGCAAGCTCGGTCACCCGCGCCACCGTGATCGGCTGGGAGATCGTCTGTTCGAAGCCGATCGGCAGCGCGACGTCGAAGTCGTAGGCGCGGTGCGCGAGGGCCTCTTCGATGAACAGGTGGCGCGGCACGGCCGTCATCGCGGCAAGCACGACTTCATCCTGGATACCTTCGGAGCGCAGGCGGTCGATCATGCGCAACCGCGTGCGATCGGAGGTCATGCCCACGCCGCTGACGCGGTCCCGCCGCTCGCCTGCGCTCAAGCGAGCCACTCCCGCACCGCGTCCAGCTGATCGAACCGGGTGAGGTCCATCTGCAGCGGCGTCACCGACACCACCCCCTGCTCGACTGCATGGAAGTCGGTGCCGCCGCCCGCATCCTGCGCCGAGCCGGCCGCGCCCACCCAGTAGACCGTGTCGCCCCGCGGATTGAGCGCCTTGACCGCGGGCTGCGCCTTGTGCCGTTTTCCCAGCCGGGTGATGCGTGGCGCGCCGAGCGAGGCGTGCGGTACGTCGGGCACGTTGACGTTGAGCAGCACCGCGCCCGGCAGCGGCCGGCGCGCAAGCCGCTCGACCAGATCCGCCGCCACTCGGGCCGCAGTGGCGAAGTGCCCCTCGGATCGACTCACCAGCGACACCGCGATCGAGGGCAGCCCGAGCAGGTAGCCCTCGGTTGCCGCCGCCACGGTGCCGGAGTAGATCGTGTCGTCGCCCATGTTGGCGCCATCGTTCACGCCGGAGACGACGATGTCGGGCAGTTCGTCGAGCAGGCCGGTGACGGCGAGATGGACGCAGTCGGTCGGCGTGCCGTCCACGTAGAGAAAACCGCTGTGCGAGCGGCGCAC
Source organism: Burkholderiales bacterium (assembly GCA_044370615.1). Lineage (GTDB taxonomy): Bacteria > Pseudomonadota > Gammaproteobacteria > Burkholderiales > CAIKXV01 > CAIKXV01. Next base: position 2,512 of record JBIPNU010000104.1, on the reverse strand, counting down.
CCGCAGCGGCCGGTCGAGCGTGAGCGAATTGCTCGCGCCGCTGCGATCGCGCTCGGGTGCCACCACGACCACCTCGCCCACCGCGCGCATCGCATCGGCCAGCGCGGCAAGCCCGGGCGCGAAGTAACCGTCGTCGTTGCTGAGCAGAATGCGCATGCGCGGGGGCATCACCGATCGTCGGCGGCACGCCGGAGACCACCGACCGGCGCGGGGCAGCCGGCGATCGGCTGGCGCGGTCGGCCACCCTGGGCCGCGATCCATGATTATACCCGCTGCCGGCCAGCCACCCGACCCTCGCCACGGCCCTGTCCTGCGGACGATCGCCGCCGACGCGGTGCAGCCATGGCCCGGGCCTCCGGACAACGCCACCGACGCGGTGCGGCCATGGACATGGCCGGGCCGGGAGCGTGGCTTCGGATCGCCGCCGCCTTTGGATTGGCGCCGGCTTTGGATCGGCGCCGGCTTTGAACTGGCTCCGGCTGCGACTCTGGCTCCGACTGTAGCTGCGACTGTGGCTGCGACTTTAGCTCCAACCGTGGCCGCGACCGTGGCTGCGGCCGTCGCTGCGCCCACGACCGCATAACCGCGGCGACGACCCGGGAACGCCGCCTGACCGCGGGGCCGACCGCCAGCGCTCGCGGAGGATCGTTCGCCGCAGCCCGAGCCCCGGTCCGTGCGAAATCCGCCGCCGGTGCTAGCATCGCGGCACGGGCCCTCAGGCGTCCGGGACCACCCCACCCTCGCCCGTCACCAGGAGGCACGATGTCGATCGGATTTCGCATCCACCCGCGCCCGGCCCGCCCGCCGCGCGCACTCGTCAACCGGTTCCGCGGCGTGGTCTGCGCGCACCTCTCGGACAACATGTCCCGGCTCGCCGGCTCCGATGCCGGGCTTTCGCCGTGGCATCGGCGCGGCCAGTTGCTGGGGGTCGCGCTCACGGTGCGCGTGGCACCGGGCGACAACCTGATGGTGCACAAGGCGATCGACGTCTGCGAACCGGGTGACGTGATCGTCGTCGATGCCGGCGGCCACACCTCGCAGGCGATCATCGGCGAGATCATGTCCTCGATGGCTGCCGCGCGCGGATGCGTGGGCATGGTGATCGACGGGGCGATCCGGGACGCCGGCGCCCTCGCTGCCGGTACCTTCCCGGTGTACGCGCGCGGGGCCACTCATCGCGGGCCCTACAAGAACGGACCCGGCGAGATGAACGTGCCGGTCAACATCGGCGGGATGATCGTCCACCCGAACGACATCATCGTCGGCGACGAGGATGGGCTGGTCTCGGTGCGCCCCGACGAGGCGCGCGAGCTGCTCGCCGCCGCCCGCGCGTGGAACGACAAGGAGGCCGCGGTGCTCAAGGCGATCCGCGGGCGCAAGCCGGTCGACCGCACGTGGGTCGACCGGGCACTGCGCGAGCGCGGCTGCAGCGGACTCGACTGACAGGCACGCACGCCGCGCAGTCTCGCCTGGGATCGGGATCCTGCTGACCCGCACGCGCCCGCCGCAGGCGGGGGACATGTTGTCTGGCCTGCGCGCGCGCCCCGCGGGCGCGCAGTCGGAGCCCTGATCGACGACGAGGGCCGTCGCCGATCAGGGCGCGAGCCGCGCGATCGACCAGCCGTCCGTGCCCCGGCTGAACCGCAGTCGGTCATGCAGGCGGCTGGGGCGGCCCTGCCAGAACTCGAGCCTGTCGGCCTCGAGCCGGTAGCCGCCCCAGAACGGCGGGCGCGCCGGGTCCTCGCCCAACGTGCGCCGGGCATCGGCCTCGCGCTGCTCGAGCCACGCGCGATCGGGAATCTCCTCGCTCTGCGGCGAGGCCCACGCGCCGACGCGGCTGCCCAGCGGGCGCACCGCGTAGTAGGCGTCGGATTCCTCGGCGGGCACGCGCGCGATGCGCCCCTCGATGCGAACCTGCCGCTCGAGTTCGACCCAGTGGAACAGCAACGCCGCCTGCGGATTGGCGGCGAGTTCGCGACCCTTCCGGCTGTCGTAGTTCGTGTAGAAGGAAAACCCGCGCGCATCGCAGGCCTTGAGCAGCACGATGCGCGCGGAGGGTCGACCGCTGGCGTCCACCGTGGCGAGGGTCATCGAGGTCGGCTCGGGCAGGCGAGCGTCGATCGCCTCCTGCAGCCAGCGCGCGAACTGGGCGAGCGGATCGCGGTCGACGTCGGCGAGGTCGAGGCTGGCTTGCGCGTAGTCCTTGCGCAGGTGGGCGATGTCGAGCGGGGCTGATCGGCTCATGGTCGTCGGGGCAGGTTGGGGTCCGGAGCGCCACGATACCGCAGCGACCGGGTCTGGGCGGGACGCGCGCGGTGCGTCGCGACGTGCCGGGAAGCCCGTGGCAAGACCGCGATGGCGCTGCCCCGGCGGCAAACCCTCCGCGTACGCGCGGCCCCCCACCGCTCGCGCGGGCACCCGCGCCCCCGGGATGATTCAACATCCGGATGCCCTCGCCGGCGGGGCGGGAGACCGCGCGCCAGGCGACGCGCACCCTGCGTCCCGGGCCGCA
>JBIPNU010000103.1:0-7080 GCA_044370615.1 Burkholderiales bacterium | reverse complement strand
CAGGCTGGAGCCGCGGCCGACCGGATAGCGCCTGCAACCGTCGGCCGGCCCGCCCGCCCCGGCTACAATGCGCGCCCCGACCGTTCGAATTCCCGCGGAGAGCCCCATGTCCAGCAAGCCCGTGCGTCACGTCCGACTGCTCATCCTCGGCTCCGGCCCGGCAGGCTACACCGCGGCGGTATACGCCGCGCGCGCCAACCTGAAGCCGGTGATCATCTCCGGCTACGCCCAGGGTGGCCAGCTGATGACCACCACCGACGTCGACAACTGGCCGGCCGACGTCGACGGCGTGCAGGGCCCGGACCTGATGGACCGGTTCACCCGCCACGCCGAGCGCTTCGGCACCGAGATCGTGTTCGACCAGATCACCTCGGTCGATTTCTCGCGCCGCCCGCTGCACCTCGAGGGGGACAACGGCCTCTACACCTGCGACGCGCTGATCATCGCCACCGGCGCCTCCGCGCGCTACCTCGGGCTGGAATCCGAGCAGGCGTTCCTGGGGCGCGGCGTGTCCGGCTGCGCGACCTGCGACGGGTTCTTCTTCAAGGGCCAGCACGTGGCGGTCGTCGGCGGTGGCAACACCCCCCGGGAGGAGGCGCTCTACCTGTCGAACATCGCCGCCTCGGTCACCATGGTGCACCGGCGCGACCGCTTCCGCTCGGAGAAGATCCTGATCGACCGGGTGATGCAGAAGGCGCAGGGCGGCAACATCCGGCTCGAGTGGAACCAGGAGGTCGACCAGGTGGTGGGCGACGACAGCGGGGTCACCGGCCTTCGCATCCGGTCCACGCAGGACGGCAGCACCCGCGACCTCGCGGTGCAGGGCGTGTTCATCGCGATCGGCCACACCCCGAACACCGGTATCTTCGAGGGACAGCTCGAGATGAAGGGTGGATACATCGTCACCCGCAGCGGCCTCGACGGCAACGCCACCGCCACCTCCGTGCCCGGCGTGTTCGCCGCCGGCGACGTGCAGGACCACGTCTATCGCCAGGCCATCACCAGCGCCGGCACTGGCTGCATGGCCGCGCTCGACGCAGAGCGCTACCTCGACGCACAGCCCTGACGCCCTGCGCACGCTCGCGGCGGCTGGCCCGCGATGGCCCGACGGGACGATCGCTCCGCGCGCCGTCGGGTCACGCGCGAACCGGCCTCCGGATCGCTGGCCACCTCGGTCCGGATCGGCGTGCTGCGGGGCCAGCCGCCTCGTCCGGGCCGCACCGGGCCGGCCGCCCGCGCGGCACCCCGCCCCGCGAACCCTGCGGCGCCCGCGCGCGCGGCCCCGCCCCGCTCGCCGCCTCCCCCCGGAGAGCCCGCAGAGGACGCGGGGGCGCTGTTCCGGGCCGCCGTCGCCGACGCGCGCCCGCTACGGGTGACGGCCCGCGCGCAGCGCCCTGCCCCGCGCGTGCCGCCGCTGCCGCTGCAGCGCTGGGCCGACGACCGCAAGGTGCTTGGCGAGAGCCTGGAGCGGACGGTCGACTGGGACTTCGACCGGCAGACCGGCGAGAGCCTTGCCTACAAGCGCGAGGGCGTACAGCTTCAGGTGTTCCGGCGCCTGCGCCGCGGACACTGGGTCGTGCAGGCCGAACTGGACCTGCACGGCTTCACCCGTGAAGAGGCCCGCGCCGAACTCGTCGCCTTCCTCGCCGACTGCCTGCGCCAGGGACTGCGCTGCGTGCGGGTGATCCACGGCAAGGGACTGGGCTCGCGCAATCGCGAGCCGGTGCTCAAGGCGAAGGTCGCCGGCTGGCTGGCCCAGCGCGAGTCGGTGCTCGCCTTCTGCGAAGCCCCGCCGCGCGACGGCGGCGGTGGCGCGGTACTGGTCCTGTTGCGCGCCGGCTGAGCGCGCAGGCTCAGATCGCCGACTCGCCGGTCTCGCCGGTACGAATGCGGATCGCCTGGGCGACGTCGTACACGAAGATCTTTCCGTCGCCGATCTTGCCGGTGCGTGCCGCGCGGGCGATCGCCTCGAGGGTCGCCTCGAGCAGGCTGTCGGGGACCACCACCTCGATCTTCACCTTGGGCAGGAAGTCGATCGCATACTCTGCACCGCGGTAGAGCTCGGTGTGTCCTTTCTGCCGGCCGAAACCCTTGACCTCGCCCACGGTGAGCCCGCTCACCCCGGCATCGGACAGCGCCTCGCGGACCTCTTCCAGCTTGAACGGCTTGATGATTGCTTCGATCTTCTTCATCGTCGGCTCCTCGGGCAGGGTACAGGGTCGCGAACGGCCACGGCCCGCGTCGGTGGCCGCGCACGCGGCCGTGCGGATTCAGTGTCGATAGCGATTGGTGATCGGATAGCGCCAGTCCTTGCCATAGCCGCGAGGGGTCACGCGGATGCCCACCGGCGACTGGCGGCGCTTGTACTCGGCGAGCCGGATCAGGCGCACGGTCTGCTCGACTGCGGCCGGGTCGAAGCCCGCGGCCACGATCTGGGCGGGCGACTGGTCGTGCTCGACGTACGCCTCGATGATGCCATCGAGCACATCGTATTCGGGCAGGCTGTCCTGGTCGGTCTGGTCGGGGCGCAGTTCGGCCGACGGCGGGCGATCGATGATGCGTTGCGGGATCACGACCCCGTCGCGGTTGCGCCAGCGGGCGAGACGGTAGACCAGTGTCTTGGAGATGTCCTTGAGGACCGCGAACCCGCCCGCCATGTCGCCGTAGAGCGTGGCGTAGCCGGCGCTCATCTCGCTCTTGTTGCCGGTGGTGAGCACGATCGATCCGAACTTGTTCGACAGCGCCATCAGCAGCGTGCCGCGGATGCGCGACTGCAGGTTTTCCTCGGTGGTATCGGACCGGGTACCCTCGAACTGGGGCGCGAGCGCGCAGAGGAAGGCGTCGAACACGGGGCGGATGGCGATCTCGCTGTAGCGCACGCCCAGGATGCGCACCATCTCGCGCGAGTCGTCGACACTCATGTCGGCGGTGTACTGGGAGGGCATCATCACCGCGTGCACCCGCTGGGCACCCAGCGCATCGCAGGCGATCGCCAGCGTCAGCGCCGAATCGATGCCTCCGGAGAGACCGAGCAGCACCCCGGGGAATCCGTTCTTGCCGACGTAGTCGCGCACGCCCAGGCACAGCGCGCGGTAGACCTCCTCCTCGAGGCCGGGCTCGGTCGCGATCGCGCCGGTACGCAGGTCGCCCTCGGCGAACTCGACCACCTCGACCCCGGGCTCGAACCACGGCATCTGCAGCGCGATGCGCCCGCTGCGGTCCATCGCGAACGACGCGCCATCGAACACGAGTTCGTCCTGGCCGCACACCGGATTCACGAACACGACCGGCAGCCCGGTCTCGGCGACCCTGCGGCGAACGACCTCCTCGCGCGCACGCTGCTTCTTGAGATGGTAGGGCGAGGCGTTCAGAACCAGCAGGCAGGCGGCCCCGGCATCGCGGGCGGCAAGCGGCGCGGGGGCGGGCCCGGCCTCGGCGCCGGCGGCCGGAGCCACTGCGCGCAGCGGCTGCGGCTCGCCGCTCGCCCGGCCCTGCGGGCCCCACACGTCCTCGCAGATGTTCACGCCGAAGCGCAGGCCCTCGTGCTCGAACACGCAGGCGGCATCGCCGGCATCGAAGTAGCGCTGCTCGTCGAAGACCGTGTAGTTGGGGAGGTGGCGCTTGTGATAGCGGGCGATGCGCGCGCCGTCGCGCAGCACGGTTGCGGCGTTGTAGCGGCGACCGCCCTCGGCGTGCGGATGCCCGACCACCAGCGTGATGCCGCGGACCCTGTCGGCCAGCGAGGCCAGTGCCGCATCGCAGGCGGCGTAGAAATCCGCGCGCAGCAGGAGGTCTTCGGGCGGATAGCCGCAGATCGCCAGTTCGGGGGTGACCAGCAGGCTCGCGCCCATGGCCTTGGCCCGCTCGGCGGCCTCGGCGATCAGGGCCACGTTGCCTGCGAGGTCGCCGAGGGTGACATCGAGCTGGGCGAGGGCGATCTTCATGCGCGGACTATATCACCCGCAGGATTGCCGCCCGTCCGCCCGACGACGCGCCGCGTCTCGCGCGCGGCATGAGCAGGACACCGAGCGTACCCGCGGTTCTGGAAGCCCGCGGCGTCTCGCGCACCAGCCGCCCCGCACGCTGCGGCAACACTCTCGCTGGCCGGCAGTCGCCCCGCGTGTAACAGGTGCGGAGGGCAATCGAGGCAGGAAACTCTCATCGGGGCAGATCGGCGGACCGGCGTGTTGCGCCACGCCGACGGCGAAAACCGGTCTCGCCCTCACCGCGCCCAAAGCGGTGACAGCAGCCGGACGCCGGGGCGCCCGTACGCCGCCTCCCGCGCTCGCTCACGCGGTGCAGTACACTGGGCGAGGCAGACTTGCGCGACACCTCCACGCGACCATGGCGGCACTGCCCCCCGGCGATCGGCGCGAAGTTCCCGATAACCTCGACACACCCGGCGTTCGCGATGCGTGCTCGCGCCAGCCCGGGACACCCACGATGCGCCGACTGCTCGGAGACCTCAAGGGTGGCAGCGCGGCAGCCATGCTCACGATCCCCATCAGCATGGGCTTCGGGATGGTCGCGCTCGCTCCCTTCGGGCACGACATGGCGCCCGTGGCCGCCCTGGCCGGCCTTCATGCCGCGCTGATCGGGGGCATCGTCGCGTTGCTGCTGGGCGCCCGCTCGACCATCATCTATGCGCCGCGCAGCATAGCCACGTTCCTGATCAGCTCGCTGGTCATCCACAGCGTGCTCACGACCAACATCCCGGGACTGCAGTCCGCGACGCCTGCCACGCAGCTCGCCGTGGTCTTCCTGCTGATCTTTCTCGCCGGCATGTTCCAGGCGCTCTTCGGGGTCCTTCGCCTGGGCGGGCTCGTCCGCTTCCTGCCCGCCCCGGTGATCGCCGGATTCCAGAATGCCGCGGCCATCCTCATCGTGCTGGCGGAGCTCGACGGCATGCTCGGGATCGGCGGCGAGCCCTCGCTGACCGAGTTGCTGGGCAGGCTGGGCGAAGCGCAGCCGCTCACGCTGCTCGTCGGCGTGGTCACCTGTGCCGCCATCCTTCGCGCGGATCGAATCGTGCGCGGTATCCCGCCGATCGTCTTCGGGCTGCTGGTGGGCATCGTTCTGTACTACCTGCTGCATGCTCTCGGGCTCGGTGATCGGATGTCGCCCGCGATCGGGCCGATCGAGCAGGTCGTCCCGTCCCCCCGATATGTCGAGACCTTCCTCTCGCTCCCGCTCTCGTCGCTCCTGCTGCCTCTCCTTCCGACCCTGCTCACCGGTGCGCTCAGCCTCGCCATCGTCTCCTCGCTCGACGCCATGCTCTGCGCGCGCCTGATCGAGACCGACGCAGGGCGGCGTATTGAAAACGACCGCGAACTCGTCCGCGTGGGCGCAGGCAACATGGTCGCGTCCTGCTTCGGCGGAATCGCCAACAGCGTGAATCTGGTCTCGAGCTTCGCCAATCACCGCAGCGGCGCCACGACCCGGTGGTCGCTGCTCGTGCACACCGCGATGCTGTCGATGGCGCTGCTGGTTGCACCGGTGCTGGGTATGATGCCGCGCATCGTGATCTCGGCCATGCTGGTGGTGGTGGGCTTCCAGCTCTTCAACCGCTGGACCTGGCACCTCGGTCGCCAGGTGATCTCAGGCGGACAGGCTCGCGTACGTAACCTGCAGATCGACCTCGCCATCATCCTCGCGGTGACCGCAACTGCGGTCATCACCAACATCGTGTTTGCCGTGCTCGGCGGCCTGATGGCAACGGTGGCCTCCTTCCTGCTGCGCATCAGCACCTCGATCGTGCGCAGCAGCTACGACGCAGGCGATATCAGGTCGCTCAAGACGCGGGACGCGACCCGCGAGCAGTTGCTGACCGACCATGGCGACCTGATCCGGGTACTCGAACTCGAAGGGCCCCTGTTCTTCGCTACGGCCGAGAATCTCGCAGCGCGGATCGAGCAGGTCAGCCCGGGGAGCGGCCACTACCTGATCATCGACATGAAGCGCGTCACGGACGTCGACAGTACCGGGGCCCGCGTGCTGCTCGAAGCGTTGGCCCGCATGAATGCCGCGGGAGGGCATCTGGTGCTGAGCGCGGTCACCGAGCGCCGCGCCGTCGCGGCCGCGCTCGATGACCTGCACGTGCTGAGCACCTTCACCCCTTCTCGGCTGTTCCCGGATGTCGACCACGCGCTCGAGTGGGCCGAGGACCGCGTGATTCTCGCGCATCAGGCATCGAGCGAGACATCCGCCGAACTGGCACCCGGGACATTCGACCTGCTCTCGGGAATGACACCGGAGGAAGCAGCCTCGATCGTCGGATCACTCCAGCGTCGCGTCTATGCCCGCGGAGACATCCTGTTCCATGAGGGCGACACCAGTTCGGAGCTCTACGTCGTGGCCCGCGGCAGCGCGAGCGCCCGACTGCGACTCTCCGGAGCGGGCCGGCAGGCCCGCCTGAGCACATTCTCGGCGGGCACCGTGTTCGGCGAAGTCGCCCTGCTCGACCAGGATGCTCGCTCAGCGACGGTGACGGCTGACGAGGAACTGGTGTGCTTCGTGCTCACTCGCGCCAGTTTCGAACAGCTGCGCCGCGACCACCCCGAGGCTGCGATCAGACTGCTGACGAATCTCGGGCGAGAACTCGCCAGCCACCTGCGCCGCTCGACCCGCATGATCTACCGACTCACCGGCTGACCTCCCGACCGCGTGCGCGAGACGAACCGCCCGGTCGGCCGGGCGGGCGCAAGGGGTGCTCGACCCGCGCCGACCGCGTGCCTCGACAGGAGCCCCTGACTCGCCACGATCACCGGAAGCTGAGCACGATGGTGCAGAATCCGCCGCGCCCGATCGATCCGGTCGCCTCGGGCGGTCATGATCGACACCGCCCCAGGGCGACAGGCCACCCCTGACGTGCACAGATCGCCCGATTCACCCGCCCGCATGGAAGTGCACGAGTCGCTCGCGGACATTCCGGCTCCCGCCTGGGACGCGATCGCCGGCGAACAGCTCTTCCTGCGCCACGCGTTCCTGCGTGCGTTCGAGGACACCGGTGCCGTCGCGCCCGGCACCGGCTGGGCCCCTCGCCACCTCGCGCTGTGGCAGGGCGACGCGCTGCTGGCGGCG
>JBIPNU010000223.1:0-4992 GCA_044370615.1 Burkholderiales bacterium | reverse complement strand
GGGGGGGTGCTCACCGGTTCGCGAACTGGCTGGCGCCGAACATGATGTCGCGCTGCTTGTCGTCGATCGGCGGGTTGGTGGCGTCGGCGAGCACCTGCAGCGCCCGCTGCACCGCGGGGCGCGCGCCGATGGTGTCGAACCAGCGTTTCACGTTGGGATAGGCGGCCAGGTCCACGCCCCGCTTCTCCGAGCCGCGCATCCAGGGGAAGATCGCGATGTCGGCGATCGAGTACTCGTCGCCTGCCACCCATGGCGACTGCGCGAGCCGCTTGTCGAGCACGCCCGTGAGCCGGTTCGATTCGTTGGTGTAGCGCTCGATCGGGTAGGGCTGCGGTTCCTTCGCGTAGGCGCGGAAATGGTTGGCCTGCCCGAACATCGGTCCCACGCCGCCCATCTGCCACATCAGCCACTGCAGCGTGCGATAGCGCGCCTCGCCGGAGGCCGGCAGCAGGCGGCCGGTCTTGTCGGCGAGGTAGATCAGGATCGCGCCCGACTCGAACAGCGACATCGGCCGGCCGTCCGGGCCATCGGGATCGACGATGGCCGGGATGCGGTTGTTCGGGCTGATGGCGAGGAACTCCGGCTTGAACTGGTCGCCGGTGCGGATGTTGACTGCGTGCACGCGGTAGGGCAGCCCCAGTTCCTCGAGTGCGATGTGGACCTTGTGGCCGTTGGGCGTGGGCCAGGTGTGGACGTCGATCATCGGAATCCTCGCGTCGGTGGGCGGCTCGGGCCGGTGCGGCCGGCTCGCGTCGCTACAATGGGGGGTGACCAGCCACGCTAGGGTAGCGCAAAAGACCTCCGGGTCGTCCGTGCGCGGGCTCCGCGGCCCGGCCTGGCGGCTGCTGCCGCCGGAGGGCCGGGCCGACCTGCGCCGGCTGTTCGCGCTGCGTGCGCTGCGGGCGCTGGGCGACGGCTATGTCGCGCTGCTGCTGCCGGTCTACCTGACCGCGCTGGGCTTCACGCCGCTTCAGGTGGGGGCGATCACCGCGGCGACCCTGCTCGGATCGGGGGCGATGGTGCTCGCGCTGGGGTTGCAGGCGCACCGGCATTCGCCGCGGCGGCTGGTGGGCGTGGCCGCCGTGCTGATGGCGGCCTGTGGCTTCGCATTCGCGATCACCGAGGACTTCTGGCCGCTGCTGCTGGTGGCGGCGGTGAGCACGCTCAACCCGGCTGCGGGCGACGTCAGCGTATTCGTGCCGCTCGAGCAGTCGATGATCGCCCAGCGGGTACGGGCGCGGCATCGTACCGCGGTGTTCGCGCGCTACAGCCTGATCGGCGGCATCGCGGGTTCCGTCGGCGCGCTCGCCGCCGGATTGCCGCAGGCGATGCAGTCGCTGCTGGGACTGGAGGCGCTGACCGCGCTCAAGGCGATGTTCGCGCTCCACGGGGTGTTCGGGCTCGTCGCCCTCGCCGGCTACCGGGGGCTGTCCGCGCGGGTGGAACCGGCCGGACACGCGCCCTCGGCGCCGTTGCGCGAGTCCCGCCCGCTGGTGCTGCGCATGACCGCGGTGTTCGCGCTCGATCAGTTCGGCAGCGGCTTTGCGGTGCAGTCGATGGTCGCGCTGTGGCTGTACGCGCGCTTCGACCTGTCGGCCTCCACCGTCGGGCAGGTGTTCTTCGTGGCCGGGCTGCTGGCCTCGGCCTCGTACCTCGTGTCCTCCTGGGTGGCGCGTCGCATCGGGCTGGTGAACACGATGGTCTGGACGCACCTGCCGGCCAACGTGTTCCTGGTCGCCGCAGCGTTCATGCCCGACGCGGCCTCCGCGATCGGGATGCTGCTGCTGCGCTATTCGCTGTCGAGCATGGACGTGCCGGTACGCAGTTCCTGGGTGATGGCGGTGGTGCCACCCCACGAACGCGCGGCAGCCGCGAGCGTTACCGCGGTGCCGCGCAGCCTGGCCACCGGCGTGAGCCCGTTCATCGCGGGCTGGATGCTGGGGCTGTCCTCGTTCGGGTGGCCGCTGGTGGTCGGCGGGGTGCTGAAGATCGGGTACGATCTGCTGATGCTGAGGATGTTCAGCACGGTGCGTCCGCCCGAGGAGCAGCGTGCCCGCGCCCCGCGCGAGCCCGTGCGCTGAACGGGTCCGCGTCCGTCGTCGCGGTCGCGGGTGCGTCGAGCCGGATGCGCGCGCCGCGCGCGCGGCGGCCCCGACGCCGGCGGGGCGGACATCCGCCGGCACCACCGAAGGAGAAGCGATGCGACTGGTCGACTGTGCGCGGGTGATCCGCAGCAAGAATGCAGGCCCGACGACGCTGTCGCTCGACCTGCTGTTCGACGACGAGCCGCGGTTCCGCGAGGCGCTGGGCTCGCCCGCGCTCTCCGCGGCGGCGATCGCGGCGCTCTACGGGCTCGCGGCCGACCGCGTGACGGTGATCCCGTACCCGCCGGCCTGCGCGATCAAGGTCGTGCTCGACCGCGACCGGGTGGCCGGCGACCCGGGCGATCGCGATGTCTACGGTGCCCAGCAGCACGGCCCCCTCCTGGGGGTGACGCTGTGAGCGGCCGCGACCACCTCGCCCGACTGCGCGCCGAACTCTGCGGCCCCGGCGGCCGCGCGCCGTTTCGCGCGCTGTCGGCCTCGGGCCAGCTGGGCAACGGCGTGCTCGAGCCGGCGCTGCGCGCCGGTCTCGCGCGCGCGCCGCACGCGATCGGCGCGGACATGGGATCGGTCGACCCGGGCCCCAACTACCTGGGCAGCGGTCGCATGGCACCCTCGGATGCGATCGCGCGCCGCGACCTCGGGCTGGTGCTGGAGGCGGCGCGCTCGCTCGACGTGCCGCTGCTGATCGGCTCGGCCGGCACCGGCGGCGCGCGCCCCCATCTCGACCACACGCTCGCGCTCGTGCGCGAGATCGCCCGCGAGCGCGGCCTGCACTTCCGCCTGGCCTCCATCGCCGCCGACATGCCGCGAGAGGTCGTGCGGCAGGCGGTGGCCCGCGGCGAGGTCACGCCGATCGGGGCGATCGCCCCGCTCACCGCCGAGGAGGTCGATGCCTGCAGCCACCTGGTCGGCCAGATGGGCGTCGAGGCCTTCCAGCGCGCGCTTGCCACCGGAGCCGACGTGGTGATCGCCGGGCGCGCCTGCGATACCGCGGTCTTCTCCGCGATTCCCGCGGCGCTGGGCTATCCGCTGGGGCCCGCCATGCACATGGCGAAGATCATCGAATGCTGTTCGATCGCCTGCATGCCCGGAGGGCGCGATGCGGCGCTGGGCACGCTCGACGACACCGGCTTCACCATGGAGAGCCTGAACCCGGCGAGGCACGCCACGCCGCTGTCGGTGGCCGCGCACAGCCTCTACGAGCAGGCCGACCCCTACACGGTGAGCGAGCCCGAGGGCACGCTGCACGTCGAGGACGCGCGCTATGTCGCGCTCGACGAGCATCGCTGCCGGGTGGAGGGCGCGCGCTGGGTGCCCGCGCAGCGTCCCTCGGTGAAGATCGAGGGCGCGCGCCGCGTGGGCGAACGCGCGCTGCTGCTGGCCGGCTCGGGCGACCCGCGCGTGATCGCGGCCATCGATCGCATCCTGCCGGAAGTCGAGCAGGTCGTGCGCGGCATCGTGGCGGGCGACTGGAAGGTCTGGTTCCGGGTCTATGGCATCGACGGCGTGGTGCGCTGGCCCACGCCGCCCGAGGTGCTGCCGCGCGAGGTGTTCATCCTCGGCGAGATCATCGCGCCCACCGTCGACCTCGCGAAGGCGGCCGCCACCGTCACCAAGCAGTACCTGCTGCACCACGGCTTCCCGGGTCGGCTGTCGACCGCGGGCAACGTCGCCTTTCCGGTGACGCCGCCCGAACTGATGGCGGGTACCGCCTACCGCTTCAATGTCTACCACGTGATGCAGGTCGATGCGCTCGCGCCGCTGTTTCCGGTGAGCGTCGAGGACCTGTAGCCGCCCGGGCGCCCGACATCGTGGCGTCATGCGGCTGTGCGAACCTGGCCCGATGACGCTCTCCCCCTTGGGCTGGCCGGCCGCGCGACTGGCGCTGATCCTCGCGCTGGTGGCGCCGGGCGCGCAGGCGGCCCGCCCCTACGTGACCGACGATGCGCGGATCACGCCGGCCGACGGCTGCCAGGTCGAAACCTGGGTCCACAGCCACCGCCGCGACCGCGGCGGGAACGAGTTCTGGGCGGTGCCGGCCTGCAACCCGACCGGCAACCTCGAGATCACCGCCGGGGTGAACCGCCTGACCGGCTCCGGGGACGAGCCGTTCACCGCCAGCGCGCTGCTCCAGCTGAAGACGCTGCTGCGCACGCTCGACACTGGCATCGGCACGGGTTTCGCGGTCGGGATGACGGCGCGCACCGGCGGGCCGGGCACCGGGGCCGGTGCGCCGTCCTGGCTGTCGGGAACCTACGCGTACAACGTGACCAGCTTCTCGTTCCGGGACGAGTCGTTCGTCCTGCTCACGCTCGCCGGCCTCAAGCGCGACCGCGAACGGGGTCGCACGCTCGCGATGTGGGGCGTGGGAAGCGAGACCCTGCTGCTGCGACGTGGCCCTCAGGAACTCATCCTCGCGGCCGAGGTGTTCGGTGCCGAGCAGGGGCGGCCGGGCTGGCAGGCCGGCTTCCGGTTCTGGGTGGTGAAGGAAAAGGTCCAGGTCGATGCGGTCATGGGCGCGCAGATCGCCAACAGCGGCCCCGACGGGCGCTGGGTGTCGATCGGGCTGCGGCTGATCGGCGACGGTTTCCTGCGCTGAGCGCCGTGGCGCGGCAGGCGTACGCTGCGCGCCCGCCTGCCGGCGCTCGCCGACCGCGACTGGCGTGGAGCGCCCAGAGTGACCGGGCCGACCTACCTGACCTCCAGCGGGCGCAGCGCTCGCCGACCGCGACTGGCGCGGAGCGCCCTGCGCCGCGCCGTGGGCGCCGATCGCGCGGGCGCCGGGGGCTGCGGTCGGACGGGCCGTCCGCCGTCCCCGCGACCCCGCGAGTCGCGGGGGGCGCGTCCCCGACGCCGCGCGCCGTCGGCGCGAGGCGTGCGGCATGTG
>JBIPNU010000551.1:0-2563 GCA_044370615.1 Burkholderiales bacterium | reverse complement strand
CCGAGCAGGCGCTGCCGGGCTTCGACTCGGGCTCCTGGTTCGGCCTGTTCGCGCCGGCCGGCACGCCCGCGGCGATCGTCACGAAGCTCAACGCCGAGGTGGTGCGCATGCTTCAGCAGGCCGACGTGCGCGAGCGCATGCTCCAGCAGGGGGCCGAGCCCGCGCCGACCACGCCGGCCGAATTCACCGCGCTCATCCGCAACGATATCGCGCGCTGGGCGAAGGTGATCCAGGTCTCCGGCACCAAGCCCGACTGAAGACCCTGCGCCGCTCTGACCCCGGTTGGGTTCCGGTTGCCCGATCGGTCGCCGCGGGTAGTCGGGCCGGGGGCTGCTGCCCGGGGCCCGACGCGGCGCGCGGGTAAGGTCGCCGGGCCACCGGCGCCGCCGCACCCTGCTAGCATTCCGCCATTCACGCTGGGAGTCCCCGATGGCACGTACCGCAACCCCGAAGAAGTCCGCCGCCGGCAGCAAGGCCGGTCGCAGTCCCGCCACCGCCCGCACCGCCACCGCGAGCCGTCCGGCCGCGCGCAAGCTCTCGGCGCGCGGCATGACGTTCTGCTCGCTCGCCGGGCGCGACGGCCCGACGCTCGGGGTGCGCACCGAGCGTGGAATCCTCGATGTCGCGAAGGCTTCCGCGCTGTTTCGCGTGAAGGCGCCGACGTCCATCCATGACGTGATCGCCGGCGCCGACTGCGCGCCGCTCGCCCGGCTGGTCGAACGCGCGCTGTCCGACCCGCGTGGGCGCGGCGTGCTCGTCGCCGAGTCGCGGGCGAAGTTCGCCCCGGCCGTGCCCAATCCCGAAAAGATCCTCTGCGTCGGCCTGAACTACCGGCAGCACGCGGCGGAGACCGGGATGCCGATCCCCCAGACGCCGATCCTGTTCAACAAGTACAACAACGCGCTGACCGGCCACCGCTCGACGGTGAAGCTGCCCACGAAGGTCGACGACCAGTTCGACTACGAAGTGGAGCTGGTGATCGTGATCGGGCGCACCGCCCGCGACGTGAGCGAAGCCGACGCGCTCCGGTACGTGTTCGGCTATGCCAACGGCAACGACCTGTCCGCGCGCGGCCTGCAGATGCGTACCAGCCAGTTCATGCTGGGCAAGATCCCCGACGGCTTCGCGCCGCTGGGCCCGTGGGTGGTCACCGCCGACCAGATCCCGGATCCGAACAACCTCGCGATCCAGACCTGGGTCAATGGCGAACTGCGCCAGGACCTGAACACCTCGGACATGGTGTTCAACTGCCGGCAGATCATCAGCTACTGCTCGCGCCACCTCACCCTCAAGCCGGGCGACGTGATCTACACCGGCACGCCGCAGGGCGTGATCCTCGGCTATCCCAAGGACAAGCGGGTGTGGCTGAAGGCAGGCGATCGCGTGAAGACGGTGGTCGAGAAACTGGGCGATCTCGAGGTGACGCTCGCCTGAGCGGGCGCGGTGGCCGCCGCCTCCGCGCCCGCGATTGGCGCGAAGGCGCGCGGTCGCGGTGCCGCGGCTGACGTCGCACGAACGACCCACGAAAGACCGACGAACGACCCACGAACCATCAGGCACGACAGGGGAGGCGACGATGGCAGGACAGACCGTAACCGCCGAGGCGCTGGGCGCCGAGTTCCAGGCAATGCTGCTGGCCCAGCCGGGCCCGGCCGGGCGCGAGAAGGTCCGCGACCGACTGCGCGAGGTGCTGCTCGATCCGCAGTTCGTCGCGCGCTACCTGCGCGAGGACACGAAGGAGCGCGAGGTCCTCTACGAAGATCCGAAGCTGGGCTTCTGCATCCTCGCCCACCACTATCGGGGCGCCAAGGACAGCCCGCCGCATGATCATGGTCCGTCCTGGGCGATCTACGGGCAGGCGGTTGGCGAGACGATGATGAACGACTACGAGCTGCTCGAGAAGGCGAGCGAGGATCGCCCGGGCAAGGTCCGCCAGACGCGCAGCTACCGCCTCACGCCAGGGGTCGCGTATGTCTACAACGAGGGCGACCTGCACTCGCCTCATCGCACCGCCTCGACGCGCCTGATCCGCATCGAGGGCATCAACATGGAGAAGGTGCGCCGGCTCAAGTACCAGGCAGCCTGAGCGCACCCGGGTTCCCTCGCGCGCCGCGCGAGCGCCCGGCGTGGTCGTGTTCTCCCGCGGGCAGCGGCCGCCCGGAAGGCGGGCATCGGGGGCGTGACGCCCGCCGAGCGTCGGTCGCGGGCCCTGCGGCCTGCCCCGGCGCCTCGGGTGCCCCCGGGGTTCCCGCAGCCGATGGCGCCGGCGCGGCCCCCGGTGTCCGGGCCGCATGCGCCGCTTCCCGGCGCATCGCCCGCGGAGTTACGCCGGAGCCCCGGACGGGGTCAGCCGCGGCCGGTGCTGCCGAAGCCGCCAGCCCCGCGGTCGCTCTGCTCGAACGCGTCGACGACGTTGAAGCCGACCTGCACCACC
The DNA here is from genome assembly GCA_044370615.1 of Burkholderiales bacterium. Classification (GTDB taxonomy): domain Bacteria; phylum Pseudomonadota; class Gammaproteobacteria; order Burkholderiales; family CAIKXV01; genus CAIKXV01. The sequence continues at coordinate 129 of JBIPNU010000551.1, read as the reverse complement.
GGTACCACCACCAGCTGCGCGATGCGGTCGAGCGGCTTGAGCTCGAACGGGTCGGCGCCCCGATTCCACAGCGAGACGAATACCTGTCCCTGGTAGTCGGAGTCGATCAGGCCGACGAGGTTGCCCAGC
>JBIPNU010000101.1:0-7154 GCA_044370615.1 Burkholderiales bacterium | reverse complement strand
CCGCGGAGAACCAGGCGACCGACCGCGCCCATCGGATCGGGCAGGACAAGCCGATTTTCGTCTACAAGCTGGTGGCGGCCAACTCGGTCGAACAGAAGATCGTCGAGCTGCAGAAGAAGAAGGGCGATCTCGCGGCCATGATGCTCGAGGGGGCAGACGCCGGCTGGAAGGCGCTCACCTCCGATGACCTGGTCTCCCTGTTCAGCTGACGGGAGACGAGGTCCGGCGCCGGGGCCTGATCCGGCATCAGTCGAGGGTCACGCCTGCGGTCTTGATGACGGTGGCCCAGCGCGAGGCTTCGGCGCGGAAGTAGGCGGCGAAGCCGTCGGGCGTCGCGCGCTCGGCAGGCACGGACTGGACGCCGAACTCGGCGAGTCGCTTCTGGTAGGCGGCATCGCCAGCGGCAGCCTTCATCGCCGCCCACAGTGCGTCGACGACAGGCCGCGGCGTACCACGCGGCACGAGCAGTCCGTACCATACCGCGAGGTCGAAGTCGGCGAGTCCGGATTCGTGCAGCGTCGGCAGGTCGGGCAGGGTCGGCACGCGCGAGCGTACCGTGGCCGCGTAACCGCGGATGGCGCCGCCGCGGATGTGCGACGTCGTCGTCGAGGTCTGGTCGCATTGCAGGTCGGTGCGCCCCCCCAGCAGTTCCACCAGCGCCGGACCGGAACCCTTGAACGGGATCACGCTCATCTCCGTCTGCAGCCGCGACATGAACAGCAGCCCGCACAGGTGCGAAGCCGAGCCGACGCCGGCATTGGCGAAGTTGAGCTTGCTGCCGTTGGCCTTGATGAAGGCGAACAGGTCCTTCGCGTCCTTCGCAGGCAGGTCCTTGCGGCCAATGATGGTCATCGGCACCTCGCCCACCATGCCGACGGTGTCGAACGCGTCTACCGGATGGTAGGCCAGCTTGCGGTAGAGCGCGCCGAAGGTGGCGTGGCCGATGTGGGTGAGCGTCAGCGTGTAGCCGTCCGGTCGCGCGGCCGCCCCACGACCGGCGCCGATCGTGCCGCCAGCGCCGGGGACGTTCTCGACGACGACCTGCTGGCCGAGGGGGGCGGAGACCGCCTGTGCGATCACTCGGCCGATCGCATCGCTGGGACCGCCGGCGGCGAAGGGCACGATCAGCGTGACCGGTCGGGACGGATACGGCTGGGCAATGGCAGGCACTGCCGCCAGCATCGGAAGGACGGCGGCGGCAAGCAGCGAGCGGAAGCGGTTCATGGATGGCCCTCCGGGAGCGAATGACCGCTGCACACGAGCAAGATCGGTGCCATGGGGCACCAGCACCCCGCCATCGGTGCCGGTCAGCCCAGAAGTCGTCGCACCACTGCGTACTGGATCGCGCAGGCTGCCTCGAGTTCGGACTCGAGGACCGTCTCGTTGGCCGAGTGCCCCTGCCGGTCGTCGCCGGGCCCGAAGATCACGATCTGCGCGCCGCTGTCGGACAGGAAGCGGGCGTCGCTCGCACCGACCGGCACCCGGAACTCGGCGTCGCGGCCAGTGGCCTCGCGCACGGCCTGCGCGAATGCATGCACCAGCGGCTGCTCCGGAGACATGCGGAAACCGTTGGTGCCGGTGATCGGCTCCAGCGACCAGCGGTCCGCGGGCTCCCCGGCTCCGGCGAGCACCGCTCGGAGTTCCTCGATGCAGCCATCCACGTTCTCGCCCACGGGCAGCAACCGCCGGTCGAGCGTGGCCGTACAGGAGTCGGGCACCACGTTGGGATTGGTCCCGCCCGTGACGGTACCGACGTTGAGCGTCGAGCGGTGCGCGCCGAGCACGCGTACGGACAGTTTCGGCGCGAGCACTGCCTCGAGGTGCGCAAGCAGCCGCACCATGCGCAGGATGGCGTTGTCGCCGGCCGACGGATCTCCGGCGTGGGCGCCCCGCCCCTGCGCGGTGAGCCGCACCCAGGCTACGCCCCGCTCCTCGACCATCAGCGTGTTCGAGGTCGGCGCCGCCATCACCAGCATGTCCGGCTTCAGGTGGCCGGCCTCTGCGAGGAACCGTGTGCCGTCGGGCCCGAGGCGCTCCTCGTCGCCGACGAAGGAAAACACCAGCGTGCCACGCCTCGGCCCGCCTTCGCGGGCCACCTGCCGCGCCACCTGCAGCTGGGCGGCGGCGCTGCCCTTGCAGTTCACCGCGCCCAGCCCCGCGAAGCGGCCCTCGCCCGTGGGCGCGAGCAGGAACGGGTCGGTCTTCCAGCCCTCGCCGGGCGCGACCGTATCGACGTGGCTGTTGAACGCGAGCACCGGCGCGCCGCTGCCGATCGACGCCACGACGTTCGCCACCCCCGATGCGCGCGAGTGGATCGCGGTGGCGTAGCCGGTGCCCTCCAGCGTGCTGGCGATGAACGCGCAGATCGCCTCGGTGGAGCCCGGCGGCGTGGTGGAAGGCCGTGCCACCAGTCCGGCGAGCAGTTCGAGGGCCTCGGATACCGGCGACGACCTCGTCTCAGACACGCGGGCCGCCCGCCGAGACGATCGCCGACATCGTCTTGTCGACGTTGCGCGGCGCAGGCGTCGGCATCTTCTGGTGCGGCTTGACCGGACGCCCCCAGCCGCGGGCGTCCTCGACCAGTTCCCGGTCGCGCATCACGAAGCGGCCGCGCACGATCGTGTGCAGCGGCACGCCCTTGACCGGGCGCGCGTGCCACGGCGTGATCTTGCTGCGCGAGTGCAGCCGCTCGGCGGAGATCGAAGCCTCGCGTGCCATGTCCACGAGCGCGATGTCGGCGTGTGCGCCCGGCGCAATCACGCCCTTCGTGCCATACAGGCCCCAGGCCTTGGCCGGGTTGACCGCGCTCCAGCGCACGTAGTCGGTGATCTGTGCGCGCCCCTTGTTGACCTCGGTGAGCATCAACGACATCTGGGTCTCGACGCCCGGGAAGCCGCAGTCGCAGGTCCAGATGCGGTCGCGCGTCTTCTCCTCCGGCGAGTGCGGCGCGTGATCGGTGGAGATCATGTCGATCACGCCTTCCAGCATCGCGTCCCATAGCGGCGCGTTGTGGCGCTCGTCGCGGATCGGCGGGTTCACGCGCAGCACGCTGCCCAGGCGCTCGACGTCGTGGGTGTTCAGCAGCAGGTACTGCGGGCAGGTCTCGGAGGTCACGTCGACGCCGCGGCGCTTGGCGTCACGCAGCAGGTAGAGCGAATCGGCCGCGCTGTGGTGCGCGATATGCAGCCGCGCGCCCGTCCACTCGGCGAAGGCGATCGCTCGCCCGATCGCCTCGATCTCGCACACCTCGGGGCGCGCCGCCAGGTGCGCGTGGCGATCGGCGCGGCCTGCCGCATCCATGCGCTGTTCGCGCCGCGCCATGATGGAAGGGTTCTCCGCGTGGACCGTGCAGCGGATGCCGCGCCGGGCGAGGATCTCGAAGCCCTCGAGCATCGCGCCGTCGGAGGGCGCTGGCAGGTTGCCGAAGGTGTTGCCCATGAAGCACTTGAAGCCGGTGACGCCGGCGTCGATCAGCGCCTCGAGCTGGTCGATGTTGTTCTCGTCGAGCAGGCCGTAGATGCCGTAGTCCACGTACGCGGCCTGCGCGCTCGCCTGCTTCATCGCCAGCGCCTCGAGGCTGCCGGTGGGCGGGTTGGTGTTGGGCATCTCGAACACGGCGGTGACGCCGCCGCAGGCGGCGGCCGCGGTGCCGGTCGCCCAGTCCTCCTTGTGCGTGTAGCCGGGGTCGCGGAAGTGCACGTGGCTGTCGATTGCGCCGGGCAGCACGTGCAGCCCGGTGGCGTCGAAACGGTCCTTCGCCGGCGGCATCGAGTCGTCGGCGCCCACGGCGACGACATGCTCGCCGCGGATCGCGACCGAGGCTTCGTAGACCATGCTGTCGGTGACGACGCGGCCGCCGTGGATGATGAGGTCTGCGGGTTGTTGCATGGGTTCCCTCCGGGCTTCGTTCGCGGATCGGTCGCGGGCGATGGCGTGGCGCGCGCCCGGCGCGCGCGGGCGCTGCCCGGCGCTACAGGCTCGCCCAGCCTCCGTCCACCGGCAGATCGACGCCGGTGATCTGTCGCGCTGCGTCGGAGGCGAGGAACAGGCAGGCATTGGCGACGTCGGAATCGAGCGTGATCCGGCGCAGCGCGTACTCGGACGCGTGGCGGGTGGCGGCCTCTTCGGGCGTGATGCCCAGGCGTCGGGCCATGTCCGCGCACACCTTGTCGCGAAAGCGTGGGCCGTCCACCATGCCCGGAGCAACGCAGTTCACGTTGATTCCGTGGGGCCCGGCCTCCAGCGCGAAGCTCTTCGTGATGCCGCGCAGTCCCCACTTGGACGCCGAGTAGGCCATGCGGCCGGCGCGACCGCGCATGCCGAACGTGCCGCCGACGTTGACGATCCTGCCACTGCGCCGGGCGATCATCCCGGGCAGGACGGCGCGCATCGTGTTGAAGCAGCCGCGCATGTTGAGGTCGACGATCTGGTCGAACTCCTCCGGCGTGGTCTCCCAGCCGGTCTTGCCGATCGGGCCGGAACCGCCGGCGACGTTGACGAGCACATCGACCCCGGCGCCGAGCGAGGCCGCCTGCGCGGCGAGCCGGTCGCAGTCGGCCGCCAGCGTCACGTCGCAGGCGACCACCGCGACCTTCACGCCAAGCGCGCGCGCCTCGGCGGCGACCGGCTCGATTGCCGCGAGGTCGCGGCCGGCCAGCGCGAGGTGTGCCCCTTCGCGGGCGAAGGCCAGGCTGATGGCCGCGCCCATGCCCTTCGCGGGCCCGGTCACCACGACCACCTTGTCCTTCAGGTGCAGATCCATTGCGCGTCCGCCCGTATCGTGCGGGCGGCGCGGTGCGCCGCCGACAGGCCGAAGTATGCGCGGGCTGCGTGTGCCCCGACCAGTGCTATATCCTCTGGCGAGCGTTCGATTTTTCGCAACACTCCCCGCTGCGGCGGGACGGCAGGAGGGGCGCGCATGGCGCTGGCATACCTGAGGGTGTTCTCCTACGTCGAGGCGATCGCCCGCGCGGGCTCGGTGCGCAAGGCCGCCGAGACGCTGTTCATCACGCCCTCGGCGCTCGATCGGCGCATACAGGAGCTGGAGGCGACGCTCGGCGCCGGGCTGTTCGAGCGGCATGCCCGCGGCATGCGCCTGACCGCAGCCGGCGAACTGTTCCTGCTCCACGTGCGCACCCAGCGCGCCGACTTCGAGCGCGTGCAGGCGGAGATCGAACACCTGCGCGGCCTGCGCCGGGGCACGGTGGCGCTCGCCGCGAGCCAGGCGCTGGGCTTCACCGTGCTGCCGGACCTGGTCGACGGGTTCCGCCGCTCGCACCCGGGCATCGGTTTCAAGGTGCGGATCGCCGAACGCCAGGGCGTAGTCGCCGCGCTGCGCGCCTTCGAGGCCGACCTCGGGCTGGTCTACAATCCGCAACGCTCCTCCGACCTCGCCACGCTGATGCAGGTGGAGCAGCAGCTGTGCGCGGTGATGGCAGTCGACCATCCGCTCGCGGCGCGCGAGGCGGTGACGATGCGCGACTGCCTGCAGTATCCGCTGGCGATGCCCGATGCCGGGCTGGGCTCGCGCGCAACGCTCGATGCGTTCTTCAACCGCAGCTCGCTCACGCCGCGGATCGTGATCGAGTCGAACTCGTTCGAGATGCTGCGCAACTTCGTCCGCTGCAACGATGCCGTGTCGTTCCAGATCCAGATCGGCGCACCGTTGTTGCGCGAGCGGGAAGGCGTGACCGCACGGCCGATCGACGAGCGCAGCTTCCCGGTGCGCCCGCTGACCGTCGCGCAACTGAAGGGACGGCACCTGCCGCAACCGGCCTTGCGCTTCATCGAAGCGCTGCGCGAACGGCTGCGACCGGCGCTGGCCGGGTGATTCAGTGCCCGCCCGGCCGGCGCACGGGGATCATTCGTCCTTGATGCCAGCCGCGCGGATGACCTTGCCCATCCGCTCGAAGTCTTCGCGCGCGCGTGTGTCGAGTTCCTTCGGCGTGGTCGGCCAGGGGTCCGAGCCGACCGAAGCCAGGCGGTCGCGCATGTCGGTCGAGGCGAGTGCCCGGTTCAGTACCTCGTTCAGCCGCTGGACCGCCGCCGCCGGCGTGCCGGCCGGGGCTACCAGGCCCGACCAGAAGTTCAGCGTGGCTTCGGGGAACCCGGCCTCGGCGATCGTCGGCACATCGGGGAAGGCCGGCGCGCGCGACGCGGAGAACATCACGATTGGCCGCACCGCGCCCGACTTGATGTGCGGCATCGCCGAGGGCAGGGTGTCGAACACCATCGCGAGGCTGCCGCCCATCACGTCGGGGTAGGCCACCGCGGCGCTCTTGAACGGCACGTGCGTCATCTCGGAGCCGGTGGAGCCGCGCAGGATCTCGCTCGCCATGTGGCCGATGCTGCCGATGCCGGAGGAGCCATAGGCGAGCTTGCCCGGGCGCGCGCGCGCCGCTGCGATCACGTCCTTCACCGTCTTCATCGGCTCCTTCGCGCCGACGATGAGCACGTTGGGCGACAGCGCGATGCCGCCGACGCCGGTGAACGCGGTGAGCGTGTTGTAGGCGACCTTGCGCTGGATATGCGGGGCGATCGCAAAGGTGGACAGGCTGGTGAGCAGGATCGTGTAGCCGTCGGGCGCCGCGTTGGCCGCGATTTCGGCGCCGATCATGCCGCCCGCGCCGCCGCGGTTCTCGACGATCATGGCCTGCCCGAGGAACTCGCCCATCTTCTGCGCGCTGACCCGGCCGAGGATGTCCGAGACCCCCCCGGGCGCGAACGGCACGATCAGCCGCAGCGGACGATTCGGGAAGGTCGCGGCGCCACCCTGTGCGAAGGCGGTCGCCGGTACCGCGACGGCCACGATCGTCGCGACGGCGGCCGCCGCGCTGGCCCACGACGAGGCCGCTACCGCCGCCGCAGTCGCATGGCTGCAGAAGACAGTCGGAAGGTTTGTAGCCATGGCGCTGCTCCGATGAAGGTAAAGCCCGTGAAGCAAGCAAAAGCCATGCCATCGACATCGGGCGACCCCGTCATCCGCCGGATTGCAGGCACGGACTTGACCTGACGCCGGGGGGCATGACCCCGGAGCCGGACCCCGGCGTCAGGTTCGGTGGTAGATCTCGGCGCCCTTGTCCTTGAACTCTTCCGACTTCTCCTGCATGCCCTTCTCGAGCGCTTCGGCCTCGGACACGCCGATCGTCGCCGCG
>JBIPNU010000098.1:0-7218 GCA_044370615.1 Burkholderiales bacterium | reverse complement strand
CCGACCAGCCGTCCTCGGCAAAGGCGACGAGCCGACCCCGCTCGTCGCGCGCCACCGCTTCGCTGCGCCCGCCGGGCCCGGGCTGACCGCGGACCCAGTAGCGCAGCCCGTCGAGCGGCAGCGCGAAGCCGAGCGCTTCGATCATCAGGGACTGCGCGTCCGGCGCGCGCCGCTCGCCCCGCCCGTCGCGAAACACGACGCCCCCGGGGTGGCGCTCGATCTCGGCCGCGCCCAGGCCCAGAGGCCCGGACAGCGACAGTCGGTCGCCCACACCATCGAAATACCATCGGATGCTGGCCGTCAGCGAGCGCTCACCATCGCGGACCGCCAGACGCCCGCTCAGTTCGAAAGGCGGATCTCCGCGAATCGCGGTGACCGGCGGCGCCGTGGGCGGCGGCACGCTGACGCAGGCGGCCAGCAGCCACGGCAGCAGCAGCGCGAGCGCGGCGCCGGAGGGCCCCCGTACCCGGTCCTGCCGGCTCACCGCCGCAGCAGGCGCTTCATCGTCGAGCGCAGCGTCTCGTTACCAGCCTCGACCTTGATCGCCTCGTCCCAGATGCGCCGCGCCTCGTCGCGGGCGCCCAGCACCCACAGCACCTCGCCCAGATGGGCACCGATCTCCGCGTCCGGCTTGCCGCGCCACGCGCGCCGCAGGAACTCGAGCGCCTTGTCCGGCTGCCCCATGCGAAACAGCACCCATCCCATGCTGTCCAGGATGTACGGATCCTCGGGTGCGAGGCGCAGCGCGGTCTCGATCAGGGCGAGCGCCTCGTTCAGACGCAGGTTGCGATCGGCGAACGAGTAGCCCAGCGCGTTGTGCGCGTGGGCGTGGTCGGGCTGGATCTGGATCACGCGCCGCAGGTTGCGCTCGAGCACCTCGAAGCGGCCGAGGCGTTCGGCGATCAGCGCCTGCTCGTAGAGCAGCTCGGGGGAGTCGGGCGTGCGTACGAGCGCGGTGCCCAGCACGTCGTAGGCAGACTTGAGATCACGGGCGTCGCGAAGGATCTGCACCTCGGCCAGCGTGAGTTGCACCCGTTCGGCGAGCGACTCGGGCACGACCCGCCCGAGGGACTCGCGCGCCTCGGGCACCCGCCCCATGCGACCGAGTACCGATGCGGCGCCGATCTGCGCGGAGAGCCGGTGCTCGCCGGCGGCGACCCCCCGGTAGTGCTCCAGCGCCTGCGGCAGGCGCCCGCGGGCATCCTCGGCGCGCGCGAGGTAGTAGCGCACCAGGTCAGGATCGCGGGTGTCGCCCGCCAGCACGCGCGCGAGCAGCGTCGAGGCCTCTTCGTGGTCGCCGGACTGCAGCGCGAGCAGGCCTGCGGCGAACGAGGCATCGAGGTTGTCGGGCGATTCGCCGGCGATCGCGCGAAACAGCGCCCGAGCCTCGGGCAGACGCTTCTCGGAGGCATAGAGGCGCGCGAGGTTGAGCCGGGCTTCGGCCGCCCGGGGGTTGGCCCGGACGAAGGCCTCGAGCGCGGCGATGGCCTCCGCCGGCGAGCGCCGGGCGAGCACCTGCGCCTCGAACAGCGCAGCGAGTTCCCACTCCGGAGACAGCCGCAGGGCCTCGCGCGCCTGCGCGAGCGACAGGTCGTACTGACCCGCGTTCCACGCCGCCTGGGCCACCGCGAACCGCGCCTCGCGCAGCTGCGGATGGGCAGCAGCGAGCTCGCGCACCACCGCCAGCACCCGCGCACGATCGCCGTGCTTGGCAAACAGGGTGTTGAGCTGCAGGAAGCCGCCGCCGATGTTCTCGCCTTCGGCCGCGAGCAGGCTCTGCAGGTGCGGGCGCGCGAGATCGATCTGCCCCGCATTCAGGTACAGCGCGACCAGCGCCTGGCGCGCCTGGACCGAGCGCTCGTCCACCGCCACCCAGAGTTCGGCCCCCTCGATCGCGGCCTTCAGCGCCCCGGCCCGCACCGACAACTCGGTGGCGCGCTGCGCGATGCGCGGGTCGCGCGTGGCGCGGGCCAGTCCGGTCATGCCCGCCACCGCCACGTCATAGCGGCCGCGCTGGGCAGCGATCTCGGCCAGCATGTACTGGAACAGCACCTGGCGGGTCAGGTCCTGCCGCGGCAGCGCCGGGGTGGGAAGCCATGGCTCCCGGCGGCTGGACGCGGGGGGCTCCGCGGCCGGCGCCCCCGGTGTCGCCTGCGCCAGTTCGACGCGGCCGGCGGCCGCACGGAGGTCCTCGGCCGATGGCGAGCCGGGCTCGTCCGCGCCGGTCGGCGAAGGCATCCCGGACGGCACGGCGGTCGCGGCGACCACGGACACGGGGAGCGGGAGGCTGGAGGCCTCGCCCGCCGCGGCCGCACCCGCGGCGATGCCACAGACCGCGAGGCCGGAGGCCATCAGCGCGACCGCGAACGCACGCCGCGGTCCCGCCGACCCATCGGGCTGCGCGCGTGCGCCCGACCGATATCGGTCGGCCGTCAGGCCGGCCGCCCGGGCAGAGGACGCGGACACCGCCGACCCGCCCGCCTCGGTTCGCGCCGCGATGCCCGCGGCATCGGGCGTACCGGCAGAAACCCGAGGCGCGGGGACGTCCTCCGACCGCCCGCGGACGCGCGAGCGCGGGGACGGGTTCCCGACACGCAGGCCGGCAACGCAGCCGGGCGCGAGGCCCGCGGGGCGGGAGATCAATTCGTTCATGTTTCGACCCAGTTTAGGTATATTTGCCGGCCGTCACAAGGCGACCGGCGCTGTACCCGCTAGTCTTCGTACGTCGTCCCGGGGAACAACCGCCCGCGAGCGTGTGTCAAAACCGCGGTCGATTGCGTCTGGCGCGCCTGGCCCCGCCGGCCGCACGGTACCCTTCGCCGCCGGCCTGCTGCCGGCGCCCCGGCGCTGCGCGCTTCGCACCGCCGACCCACCGCTGTCCAGGAATCGCTGCCCCGCATGACTGCCACGGAAGAAAACCTGACTGTGCGTGCCACGGCGCTCACCCGCCAGTTCGGCAAGCGCGTAGCGGTCGACGAAGTGAACCTCACGCTCGCCCGCGGCGAAGTGCTCGGCTTCCTCGGGCCCAACGGCGCCGGCAAGACCACCACCATGCAGATGATCACCGGCAACCTCGCGCCCAGCGCGGGCCAGGTGGAGATCTGCGGCATCGACATGCTGGAGCGTCCCCGTGACGCGAAGGCGCGGATCGGCTACCTGCCCGAGACGCCGCCGCTCTACCGCGACCTCACGGTCAACGAATTTCTCGCGCTGGCCGCGCGCCTGCACCGGGTTCCCAAGAAACAGGTGCGCGAGGCGGTGGACACCGCGCGCGCACGCTGCGGGCTCGCCGACGTCGGACAGCGCCTGATCGGCACGCTGTCGAAGGGCTACCAGCAGCGGGTAGGCATCGCCCAGGCGATCATCCACAACCCGGACGTGGTGATCCTCGACGAGCCCACCGTCGGCCTGGACCCCAACCAGATCCGCGACATCCGCGCGCTGATCCGCGAACTCGGCGGCCAGCACAGCGTGATCCTGTCCACCCACATCCTGCCCGAGGTCGAGCAGGTCTGCGACCGGGTGCAGATCATGCACAAGGGGTCCCTGGTGTTCAACGACACCGTCGCCGGGCTGCGGCACTTTCGCGGCGGTACCCTGATGCTCGGACTTCGGCAGGCGCCGCCGGTCGAGGAGCTGGCAGCCGTGCCCGGCGTCTCGCGCATCGAGCCGGTCGGACCTGCGGGCGAAGGCATGTTCCGGGTCGAGCCCGAAAAGGGCGCCGACCCGATCGACACCCTGGTCGCCCGGGCCGCCGAGCGTGGCTGGCGGCTGTTCCACATCGCCCCTGCCGCCTCGCAGATCGAGGACGTGTTCGTGCAGCTCACCCAGCGCGAGGAGGCCGCCTGATGATCCTCACCATTGCCGCCAAGGAACTGCGCGCGCTGTTCGCCTCGCCGCTCGCCTGGGTCGTGCTCGCCTTCCTCCAGGTGATCCTCGGCTGGATCCTGGTCACCCGCCTGGATGCCTTCATCACCGTCCAGAGCCAGCTCATGCAGATGGAGACGCCGCCGGGCATCACCGAGATCGTCATCGCGCCGATCTTCGGCGCGGCGGCGGTCGTGCTGATCATGGCCGTGCCGCTGCTGTCGATGCGACTCATCGCCGAGGAGCGGCGCAACCAGACGATGACCTTCCTCGTCTCCGCGCCGCTGTCGATGACCCAGATCGTGCTCGGCAAGTTCACCGGTCTGCTTGCCTTCCTGCTGCTCTCGCTCGTGCTGATCCTGCTGATGGCCGCCTCGATGTATCTCGGCGGCCGCCTCGACATCGGACTGCTCGCCACGCTCGCGCTGGGGCTCGCGCTGATGACCGCCGCCTTCGCCGCAGTGGGCGTGTTCTTCTCCTCGCTCACCGCCCAGCCGGTGGTGGCAGCCACCGGAACCCTGGCCACCCTGCTCGGACTGTGGCTGCTCAACATGTCGCAGGCGAACCCGGACAGCCCGTTCCTGATGCTCGCGCTGATCCGCCGCTACGAGAGCTTCACCAAGGGGCTGCTCGATACCAGCGACATCGTCTTCCTGGTGCTGTTCACTGCGGTGTTCCTGATCCTGTCGATCCGGCGCCTCGACGCGGACCGCCTGGGGGCCTGAGCCTCCCACGCCGCTGCCCGCCGCCCGCCTCCACGAACCTCGCGCGTCACCGACCATGGCCACCCGCATCGATACCAAGTCCCGCCGCAAGCTCTCGGCCCAGAACTGGCTGTTCGTCGTGCTGCTCGTCGTCTTCGCCGGGATGCTGTCCTGGGTGGCGCGCGACTACCGCAAGGAATGGGACGTCAGCCAGAACGCCCGCAACACGCTCTCCGAGCCGACGATCGCGATGCTGCGCGAACTGAACGGCCCGGTGACCATCACCTCCTACGCGACCGCCCAGGAGGACCTGCGCAAGGTCGTCCGCGACTTCCTGGCGCCCTACCAGCGGGTGAAGCAGGACATCGCGCTGTCCTTCGTCGATCCGCGCGAGCAGCCCAAGCTCGCCCAGGCCGCAGGCGTCCAGGTCAACGGCGAACTGGTGGTCGAGTTCGGGCGACGCAGCGAGAACATCGCCACGCTGACCGAGCAGGCGTTCGCCAACGTGCTGATGCGGCTCGCTCGCGGCCAGGAGCGCCTGGTGATGTCGCTCGACGGCCATGGCGAGCGCAAGCTGAACGGCGACGGCAACCACGACCTCGGCCTGTTCGGCAAGCAGCTGGAGAACAAGGGCTTCCGCACCGGGCTGCTCAACCTGTCGCTCGCGCAGGACGTGCCGGAAAACCTGAACATCCTGGTCATCGCCAGCCCCAAGGTCGACCTGCTCGCCCCCGAGGTGCAGAAGATCAAGCGATGGATCGACCGCGGCGGCAGCCTGCTGTGGCTGATCGACCAGGAGCCGATCCGCGGCATGCAGCCGATCGCCGACATCTTCGGGCTGGTGCTCAATGCCGGCACGGTGGTCGACCCGAGCGCGCAGCTGATCAACGCCTCGCCCACGATGGCGGTGGCCACCGGCTACGGCCAGCACCCGATCGCGAAGAACTTCACCCTCAACACCATCCTGCCCTTCGCACGATCGATTGCCGTGGACGACAGCCGCGACTGGCGCGACACCCCGCTGATCGAGGTCGCGCCCCGCGGCTGGCTCGAGATGAGCCCGATCGGCCAGTCGATCACGTTCGACAAGGGCAAGGACACGCCCGGCCCGATCACGGTGGGCCTCGCGCTCGAGCGCACGCTCAACGACAAGCCGCAGCGCGTGGTGATCGTCGGCAGCGGCCATTTCCTCGCCAACCAGTACGTCGGACTGGTCGGCAACATGGACCTGGGCATCAACATCGTCAACTGGCTCGCCGGCGACGAGAACCTGATCACCGTGCAGCCGCGCGCCACGCTCGACTCGGGGCTCACGCTCTCGCGCACCTCGATGATGGTCATCGTCTACGGCTTCCTGGTGCTGCTGCCGCTCGCCTTCCTGGTCACCGGTGGCGTGATCTGGTGGCGTCGCCGCCGCAGGGCCTGATGCCGCATCGGGACGGCCGAGCGGGCCGGCAGCGCTCGCGGCTGGTCGGGTGCGCGGGTACCCGGCCCGCGACGGGCAGTCAGGCGCGCGGCCCGTCGGCCCGCGGCCGTCCGGGCGCGCCTGCCCGCCAGTCCGAACCGCCGCTGCGGGCACCCGGTGCCCGGCCGGCCCTTAGCTCCCTTCCGGAGATCGCGTCGTGAAGAACCGCCTGATCCTGAACGCCGTGCTGCTGCTGGCCGTCATCGGCCTGGGCGCCTTCCTGTATTTCAAGCCCAAGCAGGAAGAGCCGCGGCCCGCCGAGCACAAGCTCTCCGAGCTCAAGCCCGAGGACATCAAGCGCGTCGAGGTCCGTCTGCGCAAGGGCGTGCCGGTGGTGCTCGAGCGCGAGGGCGAGCAGTGGTTCGTCACCGCCCCGTTCCGGGCGCGCGCCGACAACTTCGAGGCCCGGCGCCTCGCCGACCTGGTGCGTGCGGTCAGCATCGAGAAGCTGCCCGCCACCGACCTCGCGCGCTTCGAACTCGATCCGCCGATGGCCACCGTGATCCTGGACAAGCAGGTGTTCGAGTTCGGCACCCTCAACCGCATGCTGAAGATGCAGTACGTGAAGACCGGCGATTCGGTCTACATGGTCAACCCGCAGTACGCGCAGGCCATCCCGCCGCAGCCCGAGCGCATGGCCGACAACCGGCTGTGGACCGCGGCCGAGGCGGAGATCGTGTCGGTGGAACTGCCCGGTCTGAAGGTGGCTCAGGTCGACGGCACCTGGACCGTGACGCCGAAGCCGCCGATCACCCCCAGCCAGGACGAACTGCTGCGGTTCATCGACGAGTGGCGCCTCTCCTCGGGCACGCTGACCCAGCCGGCGCGGCTCAAGCCCGGCCAGCCGCGAGCAATCATCCGCAGCAAGGACGGCAAGTCGGTCGCCGTCGCGGTCGGCGCGCGCGAACCGGAATTCATCATCATCCGCGAGGACGAAGGGCTGCAGTACCACCTGTCGCGCGAGACCGCGCGCAGGATGTTCGAACCGAACTGGCGCTGAGCCGGCGCGGGCGGTCGTGCCGGAACTGCCCGAGGTCGAGACCACGCGCCGCGGGCTGCTTGCCGTGGCGCTCGGGCGCCGGATCGCACGGATCCTGGTGCGCAACCGGGCGTTGCGCTGGCCGGTGACCGCGGGGCTGGAGCGGGCCGCCGCCGGCGAGCGCATCGAGGCGATCGTCCGGC
>JBIPNU010000097.1:0-7220 GCA_044370615.1 Burkholderiales bacterium | reverse complement strand
GTCGTTGGCCGTCATCACCAGCATGATGTTCGGCTCGGACGTGCTGCCGGGCACCTGCGCGAGGTAGATCGCCGTGTCGCGCACCGGCGTGTTGGACACCTGGGCGATGGCGGGCAGCGGGCTGGCCATCATCGCGATCATCAGCCATGCGATCACGCGGGCCGGCAGCGAGCGGGGGGCGGTCATCATGGGAAGTCCTGAAGGGAGGGATGCGGGGAACGGGAAGGTCGAAGAAGGCGGCGGGAACGCGGGCCGGGGATCGGCGGGGTCGGCGCCGGGAGATCAGGCGGCTCAGCAGGCGGCGCCCGGGGCCTGCAGCTCCATGCCGGCCCCCAGCCGCTGCACGCCGCCCAGCAGGCTGCGCGCCGTGGACACCACGTCGAACACCAGGATACTGACGGCGTTGTTCTGGCCGATCGCCGTGAGCGAGGCGCCCGCGGCCGGGTTGCCGCAGGCGATCTGGCGGATCACCGGTTCGTCCACCGTGCCGTTCTGGACCGTGAGCAGCGGCACCACCTGCACCGGGGCGCCCGGCGAGCCCGCTGGCAGGTTCGCGAACCCGGGTGCCCAGCGACCGGCATTGGCGGCGATCGCGGCGAGCAGTGCCGACTCCGCATTGGCGAAGGTCTCGAGTGCGGCCTGGTTGGCTCCACCGATGCGCAGTTCGAGGATGGAGGTGCGGATCATCGAGGCGACCAGCAGGCTCATCACGCCCAGCATGATCAGGCCGACCACCAGCACCGCACCGCGCTGGCGACCTTCGGGCCGCTGGCGAATCCGGAGGATCGGACCCACGGCGGGCGTGACGGCATTCCGATTCGAAGGCATCAGATGGCTCCCCTGCGTCCGGCGACATTGCGCACCTGGAAGGTCTGCACGAACACCCGGCGCTGGAACTGGCAGTCGTTCGCCACCGCCGGGTTGCAGGTGAAGGCGACGCCGTTGCCCGCGGTGAGGTCGTATTGCTTGCCGGCATCGTTGAGCAGCGTGCGCGGCGTGAGCGAGCGCATCAGCACCGCGACCCGCACCGACACCACGTTCGCCCAGTCGCCCGCGGCCGGCGTGAGCACCTGGGTCTCGGCGCGGCCGTTGCCATCGGCATCGATGCCGTACAGCACGCCGATGCGCTCGACGCCCTGGACCAGCGGCACCTCGACCATCGTGCGGCCCTGCAGTTGCTGGCGCACGAGGGTCGGGATCGGCAGCCCGGCGTCGTCGGTAGCCGCGCATCCGGGCGGTGCCGCCGGGCGGCTGCACGGGCGCACGTAATACACGTGGGCCGAGTACTCGAACACCGGCGCATCGTTGATCGGGTTGACGCCGTCGTTGGTCGTGCGAACCTCGCCGGCCGCGCGCAGGACCCCGAGCCGTGCAGTGCCACCCCGGAACAGGATCGATCCGCGCAGGGGATCCCCCTGCACGTACAGCGTGTCGGCGACGAGGGGGGCGTCCTGGAGGTCGGTGAGCGGGGTGGGGTCGACCACGCGCACCCCGGTGGCGCCGCGCGTCACCAGCACCGTCCCGCCGACGAAGTTCGTCTCGAGGATGCACGGATACAGGCCGTTGACGGCCGCCGGCGCGACGTTGGCGGCGCCCCGGATCGGCGTCGACTCCGCTGCCGTCGGTAGCGCCCAGTTGTTCTCGGGCGGATTGCCGACGGAGCCGCAGTCGTTGAGCGTGTCCACTTCCTGGCCCGCGCCGGGGGCCGGCTGCGGCAGGATCGCCTGCACCGCCTGCGCGCCGCCGAAGCCGAGGAAGCCGGCCAGTCGCACCGAGTCGCCGATGTAGCGCAACGCGTCGGCTGCGCCCTCCTGCATCCGCGCCGATTCGTCGAGATCGCGGAAGCCGCGGGAGGTGCCGGTGATCATCGTCACCATGCCCAGCGACAGCACGAGGCCGATCGCCAGGCCGATCATCAGTTCAACCAGCGACAGGCCGCGCATCGCGCGCGGCAGGCGGTGGGCGGCAGGGGAGCGCATGTTCACTGGATCCCGATCACGTCGACGGACACCACGCGGCGCAGGTTCTCGGCGCCGTACAACCCGGTCCCGCAGGCCAGCGCGTCGGGCGGTGCGCTGGTCGGATCACGCCCCTGCCAGGCCACCTGCACCCGCCACAGGGTCCCGGTGAGCCCGGCGCCCACGATGGCCGGCGCGCCGGCGGCGGCGATGCAGCCGCGCGCGTTGGCAAGACCGCCGACGGGCAGTCCGGTGGCAATCTCCAGCTCGGTGACCCCGGCGAGCAACCCGTCCCACAGCGCGGTGTCGTAGGCGGCCAGCTGGACATCGGTGCAGACCACCCCGCCGGTCCCGCAGTTGGGGACCGCGCCGCCGATCGCGTTGAACCGCACGCCGGTCCCCAGCGGGTCGGCCACCGGCGCGACCAGCGCGTACTCGGCTGCATTCTGCGAATTGGCTCGCATCCGTTCGGCGATCTCGGTGGCGATCGCCAGTGCCTGCTGGCGCTGGTAGGCCTCGTAACTCGCGCGCTGCCCGCGCACCATCAGGCCGGCGGTGCCGAGCAGCCCGAACATCAGCACCACCAGGGTGACCAGCACCTCGATCAGGGTGAAGCCGGCGGCCAGCCGGCGCTGGACGCGCGGGGTCAGCATGGGGGCGCCTGCCGGTTCTGGTTGACCACGGCCACCCGACCGGCCGCCCCGAAGAAGAGCGCGCGGGTGAGCGACTCGGCCGCGCCGCCGCTGTCGTCGGTGACGATCATGCCGTCGTTGGCCCCGATCGCGGTGTTGCGCACGACCTGCCCGCGCGGACCGAAAACGACGGTGTTCGCGAACTCCCCGACCGGCGAGCAGATCCGCAACGGCAGGTTGTACGGCTGCTGGACCTTCAGCTGCTCGCCGGCATCCATCGTGCCGTTGCGATTGACGTCGGCGAACAGGCACCAGCCCTCGCGCCACACCGTGCCCGCCGCCCCGCCGATCACGCAGTTGGCCGCGCCCGACCTCGCGATGACCACCGGCGTGCCGCGGGCCGCGGCCTCGGCACGGGCGAGCGCGAAGTCGCCGGCGAGATCGGAGGCCGCCGCGCGCACCCGCTGCTCGCCCACGAACCGGGTGAAGTTGGGCAGGCCGATGGCGACGAGGACGGACACGACGACCAGGCCGATCAGCAGTTCGACCAGCGTGAGTCCGCGCGAGACGGCGCACGGCGCGCCGCGGCCGCGCCCGATACGCCGGCGGTCAGCGATCAGCCCAGCCACGATCGGTCCCCGCCTCGAAGGTGCCGTTGGTATTGATGTCCCGCCAGCGCAGGCCGGCGGAGTTCAGGCACAGGCCGCCGTCCTCCTGGCTGGCTACCGCCCCGCCTGCCAGCGGCTGCAGGCAGACCACGTATCCGGCGGGTGGGCCGGCGACGGCGAGTACTGCCGGGGCCTGGTAGCGCGTGTCGATCGTCAGTCCCTGCGGCGGCCAGAGCATGGGGAGCTGGCCAGGCCCGGTGCCCAGGCCGGCGACCGCATACGCGCGGCGGTCGAGGAAGTACTGCTCCTGCATCTGGGCGTAGTCCTGCAGCCACTGCTGGGCCTCGGCCCGGAAGCCGCGCATCACGTGGTTCTGGTACTGCGGGTAGGCGATCGCGGCGATGATCGCGACGATGGCAACCGCGACCATCAGTTCGATCAGCGAGAAGCCGGCCGAGCGGGCGCAACCGGCGGGCTGGCCGGGGCCCTTCCGGCCAGCGGACCGGGGGCGACAGGAAGCGGGGATCGACATGGACGCCATGGACGGGTTCCTTCTGACGGGTGAATGGTAGACAGCCCTCGCGACCGCGCGCGAGCCCGGCCGGACGAGCGGCCGATCGCGGACCCCGAATGGTGCCGGGGCCATCGGCCCGCCGGCCTTGCCGTGAACAATCTCACGACCGGCGACCGCGTGCACTGGGACAGCCGGGCCGCAGGTTGCTATGATCCGCCCGCTGCGGGCCGCCGGGGGGTCTTGCCGGGCGGGCAGCGCGGCGCGCCACTGCCCGACGGCAAGTGGTGCGGCACCAGGGCCTCGGGCGAACCGCAGTCGATTCATCGCGATTCGCCGCACGCAGGCCCCGCCCGGGCCCTTCGTTCCGGGCAACGGCAGCATCGGCGCTGATGTAGCTCAGTTGGTAGAGCAACTGATTCGTAATCAGTAGGTCGGAGGTTCGACTCCTCTCATCAGCACCATTCCGCCGCGAGGCCGCGGCGCCTGCGGCCAGTCTGCCGCCGGTCGCGGCCCTGCGTCGTTCGTGTGCGCGATGCGCGCACGCCGTCGGCCCCGGCCGGCCCGAGCCGGCTCGCACCGCCCGTAGCCGACGGCGCCGCGACGCGCCCGCCGCCCGCCGGTGTCGCGTCTGCCTGCGCCCGACCCTGACCGATCGCGCCCGCGCGTGCTCCCCGCACCTGCCGAACCTGCCTGCGCCTGACCACCTCTCGTCGCGCTGTCGGCCCCCGGTGGCACCTGCCCGCGCCCGTTCTCGCGTGGCGGCGCCCGCCGGGACTGCTGCGACGGCTACGCCGCCCGCGCTCGTCGCACGATGCTGCCCCCCTCCAGCGTGCCGGCTCCCGGCGGCCCCGGCTGCGGCGGCCATCGCCGGCCCGGGCAGCCCTCGCCGACCGCCCGGTGGCCGGAGTACGCTCGGCGGTCTGCCGAGTTGCCGGGAGGATGACGATGACCGACCGTTTCGCCGCGACGGCCCGCCGGGCCGTGTTGCCCGCCAGCGCAGCCCTGCTGGCGGCTGGCCCCGCCCTCGCCCAGCCGGCCTATCCGTCCAGACCGGTCACGGTCGTCATCCCGCTGGCGGCCGGCAGCGCGGCCGACGTCGCCCTGCGCACCCTGACCGAGCGGCTCGGCCCGGCGCTGAAGACCGCCTTCGTGATCGAGAACCAGCCCGGCGCCGCCGGCCTGCCCGGCACCGCGCGCGCCGCGCGCGCTGCGCCCGATGGCCACACCCTGGCCCTGCTCAACAGCAGCATCATGACGACGCTGCCGCATGTCTACGGCAAGGTGGACTACGACCCGCAGAAGAGCTTCGCGCCGATCACCACCGTCGCGAGCATTCCCACCGTGCTGGTGGTGCACCCGGTGCTGCCGGTGAAGTCGGTGCGCGAGCTGATCGCGCTGGCGAAGTCCCGCCCCGGCCAGCTGCTCTACTCGTCCGGCGGCGTCGGCAGCCCGCAGCACCTCGCGATGGAGATGTTCGCCTCGCTGGCCGGCATCGAGATGACCCACGTGCCCTACAAGGGCGCGGTGCCCGCGACCACCGACCTGGTCGGCGGGCATGTGCAGCTGATGTTCAACGGACTCGCAACCCCGCTGCCCCATGTGCGCAGCGGCAAGCTGCGCGCGCTCGCGATGGCGACCGGCGCGCGCTCGGACCTGCTGCCCGACCTGCCTACCGTCGCGGAGGCCGGACTGCCCGGCTACCAGTACGAACAGTGGGCCGGGCTGTTCGCGCCAGCAGGCACGCCTGCGGAGATCGTGGCCCGCCTCAACGCCGAGGCCACGCGGATCCTGCGCTCGCCCGAGGTGCGCGCCCAGCTCTCCCAGCTCGGCCTCGAGGCCCGCGGCGGCCCGCCGGAGGATCTCGCGCGCGCGATCCGCGACGAACTGCCGCGCATGGCGCGGATCGTGAAACAGACCGGCATCAGGCCGGACTGACGCCGGTTGCCACGATGGGCGCCGCGAGCGCGTTCAGGCGCGCTCGATGCCGTTCAGCCGCTCCATCACCCGGCACACGGCCGCCATGTCCTCGTCGCCCATGCCCTGCGCCATCGCGGCGGTGAACACCTGGGCGCTGGCGTGGAACAGCGGCACCGCGCACTCGAGCGACTTCGCGTAGCGGCCGATCACCTGCATGTCCTTCTGCCACACTTCCAGCCGGGAGGCGACGTCGCGGTCGTAGCACCCCTCGACCATCGACGGCCCGCGCAGCTCCCACATCCGCGAGTTGCCGGCGCCCGCGCGGACCAGCGCCTGGACCGCGGCGAGGTCGAGCCCGGCGCGCTCGGCCAGCACCATCGCTTCGGCTGCCGCTACCGTGTGCACCGCGACCAGCAGGTTGGCCACGAACTTGAGCCTGCTCGCGTGGCCGAAGGGTCCGACGTGATCGCAGGCGCGCGCGCAGTCGGAGAACACCGGCGCCACGCGCGCGTGGTCGACCGCGGACCCGCTGGTCCACACCACGAGATCGCGTTCCCGAGCCTGCGCGCCCGTGCCGCTCACCGTGCAGTCGAGCATCGCGGCCCCGGCGCCGGCGAGCGTGCGCGAGGCCGCGAGCTTGTCGTCGATGTCGAGCGTGCCGCAGTCGGCCAGCAGCAGCCGCGGATTGCCGGCGGCCGCGGCCGCCACGGCCACCTCGCGCAGCGCGCCCCCCCCGGGCAGCAGCGTGACGACGACATCGACCCGGCGCGCGACCTCGGTGGCGTCGGCCGCCACCTGCCCGCCGGCCTGCGCGAACGCGCGCAGGCGCGCCGGATCGACATCATGGCCGGTCACCGTCCACCCGCGTGCGAGCAGGTGCATGGCCATCGCCGAGCCCATGATGCCCAGGCCGATGAAGCCCACGCCGCGAGCCGCCGGCGCGGTGCCAGCCGACGCGCTCACGCGCGGTCCAGCACCGAGTGGGCGGTGCGCACGGCCTGCTCGAGCGCGGCCACGTCCTCGGGGGACCAGACCCGCGGAGCGGGGTTGTAGTGCACCGAGATCCAGCCGGTGAGGGCGCCCTCGCGCACGACCGGCCCCATCATCTGGCACTGCGTGCCGTACTGATCGATCAGCGCCTGCGGCGGCCGCACGACCGGGTCGCTGAAATCGTTCTGCACGAGGATGCGGCGGTTGCGTTCCAGCCACATCGCGGTGGCCGCCGACCGCTGGTGCAGGGAGGGCGTGTGCGCGATCGAATTGACGCCGGGCGCGCACGATTCGGCGACCACGCCGTTCACGTCGAAGCCGTGCGCGGGGACGTCGAGCCGTATCGTGGTGCGGCTCGCCCCGCAGCGCTCGCGCAGCTGGTCGACCATGCGCTGGAGTTCGGCGACGACGGTGGCGGTATCGGCAGGCACGGGAATCTCCTCAGGCTTTCGTTCGCGTGGCGCGCGACCGGCCCGGACAGCCGCGCCGAGCGCACCGCGCGATCGCCCGATCGTACCGCGACCCCGACCATGCCCGGGATTCGGAGCCTGCGGCGCCGGCGGCGCCCGTCGCTCGCGGCGATGCCATCGCCCCCCGGGGC
>JBIPNU010000453.1:0-2972 GCA_044370615.1 Burkholderiales bacterium | reverse complement strand
CGCTGCAGCGCGCGAACGCCTCCGGCCCCCGCTGAGTGGCCCATCGCGAGCGCGGATCGTGGCGGGGTCGAGCGCGCAGGCAGCGGCGCAGACCCCATGGGTGCGACAGACCCCCGGCGACGGCGCGCGCGCCGGTTGCCCGGAGCCGGGCGGCCCCCAAAAATGACCGGACAAATCGTACGGACAATCGGGACAGTCCCGCAGGTCGGCCGCCCGGGCGGCCCGCCCGGCGCGACCCGTTGGAGGGACAGGACGATGGCATCGACGAACACGAAGACCCGCGGCTGGCTGCGCGCGGGCCTGGCCGCCGCCCTGCTCGGGCTGTGCGGCGCGGCGGCCGCCCAGGCCTGGCCGAACCGCCCGGTGCGCATGGTCATCCCGTGGCCACCGGGTGGGGGCGCCGACATCGTCGGGCGCATCCTGGCCGAACCGCTGGGCCAGGCGCTGGGACAGACGGTGGTGGTCGAGAATCGCGGCGGGTCGAACGGCGTGATCGGCGCCGAGGCGGTGGCTCGGGCGGTGCCGGATGGCTACACCGTCATGTTCCACAGCGTGACCTCGCACATGCTCAACCCGTCCTTCTTCCCGAAGCTGCCCTACGACACCTTCGCCGACTTCGCGATGGTGGGACTGGTCGCCGAGGTGCCGCTGGTGATCGTGGTCAACCCCTCGCTGCCGGTGAAGACGCTGCCGGAGCTGATCGCGCTCGCTCGGCGCAGCGGCACGCAACTGTCCTTCGCCTCGTTCGGCGCCGGCAGCATCAGCCAGCTCGCCGGCGAACTCTTCAACCGGCAGTTCGGGCTGAAGATGGTGCACGTGCCGTACAAGGGCGGCGGACCGGCGCTCGCCGACGTGCTGGGCGGGCATGTCCCGATCTACTTCTCCGGCATCGGCACTTCGCTCGCGCAGATGCGGGCGGGCAAGCTGCGGCCGCTGGGGGTCACTACCGCGGCGCGCTCGAAGCTGCTGCCCGAAGTGCCGACGGTGGATGAGGCCGCCGGCAGCAAGGGCTACGAGGCCGCCGTGATGTTCGGCCTGTTCGCGCCGGCCAAGGTGCCCCAGGAGATCGTCGTCCGGCTCAATGGCGAGGTCGTCCGGCTGCTCAATGCCCCGGAGTTCCAGTCGCGCCTGCTCAACCAGGGCGGGTCGGAGCGCGCCACTGCCACCGCGCCGCAGGACATGGTCACCTACATGAAGGCCAACATGCCGCGCTGGGCCGCGCTGGTGAAGGACATCGGAGCGCGCATTGACTGATACCCCTCGTCGCTTCCCGACGATCGCTCGCCGCGCGACGGTCGGGCTGCTCGCCGCCGCGCTGGCCACGCCGTTCTGCGCGCTTGCCCAGGCGTGGCCGGCCAAGCCGCTGCGCTGGATCGCCCCCTACCCTCCCGGCGGCTCGAGCGACCTGGTCGCGCGCGCACTGTCCGGCCGCCTCGCCGAGCAGGTGGGCCAGGCGGTGGTGGTCGACAACCGGCCCGGCGTGGGCGGCAGCCTCGGGTCGGAACTCGCCGCGCGCGCCGCGCCCGACGGCTACACGCTGCTGCTCGCGAATATCGCGCCGCTGGCGATCAACCCGCACATCTACCCGAAGCTCGGCTACGACGTCATGCGCGACTTCGCGCCGGTCACGCTGCTCGCCACCGGGACCAACGTGCTCGTGGTCGGCCCCTCCCTGCCGGTGAAGACCGTGCAGGAGCTGCTCGCCTGGGCTCGCGCGAAGCCGGGCGCGGTGAAGTACGGATCGGGCGGCAGCGGCACTCCGGCGCACCTCACCGCGGAGTACCTGCGGCTGCTCACCGGCATCGAACTGCTGCACGTGCCCTACAAGGGTACCGGGCAGTCGATCACCGACCTGCTCGCGGGCCAGATCGACATGGTGTTCGCAAGCCCCCCGATCGTCTCCGCGCACATGCGCAGCGGGCGACTGCGCGGCCTGGCGGTCACCGGGCTCAAGCGCACGCCGCAGAGCCCGGAACTGCCCACGGTCGCCGAGTCCGGCATCCCGGAGTTCCAGATGGTGAGCTGGTGGGGCGCAGTCGTCCCCGCACGAACGCCCGAGGCGGTCGTCGCGCGGCTCAATGCCGGGCTGCGCAAGGCGCTGGAGTTCCCCGACGTCGTCGAGCGGCTCGCCGCGCTCGGCGTCGATCCCCAGTCCGGCACGCCGGCCGAGATGCGCCGCTTCATGGCCGACGAACTCGCCCGCTACGGCAAGCTCGCGCGTCAGATCGGCCTGAAGAGCGAGTGACCTGCCGCCTCCCGCCCCGGCCCGCCCAGGCCCCGCACCTTCGCGCCCGCCCGCGCCACTGCCCCTGATGCGGCTGCCTTGCCGGCAGCCGTCCGTTTCCGCCACCGAGGATGTCCCGACCATGTTCAATCCGTTCCAGCCCCTGCAGCTCATCAAGACCGAGGTCTTCACCACCCTGCCCGCCAAGTACCGCAAGAAGCAGCGCAGCGACTGGGCGGACCCGAACCGGCAGGGTGCCGAGATCGAGTGCTTCCTCGAGGGGCCGTCCTTCGACCGCGAAGGCAACCTGTGGTTCGTCGACTGCGCGTTCGGCCGCATCTTCCGCGCCGACCCCAAGGGCAACGTCGAACTGGCGCTGCAGTACCCGGGGTGGCCGAACGGGCTCAAGTTCCACAAGGACGGACGCATCTTCGTCGCCGACTACAAGCTGGGCATCCTCACCATCGACCCGAAGACGATGAAGATCGAGGAAGTCCTGCGCACCGCCTTCAGCGAGGGCTTCAAGGGCTGCAACGACCTGCACTTCGCCTCCAACGGCGACCTGTACTTCACCGACCAGGGGCAGACCGGCATCGCCGACCCGACCGGTCGGGTGTTCCGCTGGCGGGCCAACGGCGCGCTCGACCGGCTGTGCACCAACGTGCCCAGCCCGAACGGCATCACCCTCTCGACGGTGGAGAAGCACTGCTACGTGGGCGTCACCCGCTCGAACTCGGTGTGGCGACTG
>JBIPNU010000290.1:0-4257 GCA_044370615.1 Burkholderiales bacterium | reverse complement strand
CTGCCGCTGATGCACGACGGCTCGATCTCCAAGACCGGGGTCTGCATCCAGCTGTCGGGCGGCGTCGGCGGCCCGGACGGCATCGAGATGGACGGCGAGAACGGGCTGCTGGTCTGCCAGCTGGGCATCGGCGTGTGGCGCTTCGACTCGAACATGCTGCCCACGCACCTGATCCACTCGGACAACCCGCATCATCACCACCTCGCCAACATCGCCTTCGGCGGGCCTGACCTGCGGACCCTCTACATCACCGAGTCGCTGTCCGGCGACATCCTGATGGCGAAGCTGCCGGTCGCCGGCAAGCGCATCTACGGCCTGAGCTGACCGAAGGCGACCCCGCAACCGACGCAGGTCCGCGTACCGCCGACGGCCAGGCCGTCGGCGGGGCGCGCGCGACCGGAGAGACCCCGATGAAGAAGATCCAGAGCGTGCTCATCTACGGCTACGGCGTGATGGGGCGTGGCGTCGCGCGCACCTTCGCCGCCCGCGGCTTCGACACCACCGTGCGCTCGGCTCGCGCCGCCTCGCTGGGCGACCTGCCAGACGGGGTGAAGGCGGTGGCCGAACTGCCGGCGAAGGCCGCGGACCTCGTGATCGAACTGGTGCCCGAGCACGTGCCCACCAAGCAGAAGGTATTCGCCGAGATCGAGGCGGCCTGGGCCGGGCAGGACTACCTGATCGGCACCGGCACCTCCGGCCTGGACCTGGTCGAACTCGCGCGCACGCTCGCGGCACCGGAGAAGTTCCTCGGGGTGCACTACTTCATGCCCGCCGACACCGCACCGGTGGTCGAGGTCATGGGGGGGCCGGCCTCCCCGCGCGAGTCGGTGGATGCGGTCGCCGACGCGCTGCGCCGCTCGGGCAAGGAGACGGTCGTGCTCTACCGTCCGATCGTGGGCTTCCTCGTGAACCGGCTGCAGCACGCGATCCTCAACGAAGCCTACTACCTGATCGAGCATGGAGTGGCCGATGCGGCCGCCATCGACCACGCCGCGCGCCGGCTGCTCGCCCCGCGCATGTGCCTGAACGGACTGATACAGCAGAAGGACATCAGCGGCCTGAAGATCCACGCCGAAGCGCAGGCCTCGATCGTGCCCGAACTCTTCCACTCGGGCGTGCCCAACCCGATGCTGCAGGCAATGGTCGCCCGCGGCGAGACCGGGCTGGGCGCCGGCCGCGGGTTCTACGACTGGGATGGGTGCGACGTGGACGCCGTGCGCCGGCAGGCCTCCGCGCAGTTGTCGGCGCTGCTCGCGTACATCGACCAGGGGCTTCCCGCGGCGCTGCCTGCCACGTCGCCGCGACCGCGCGATCCGCGAGAGCCGTCCTGACCGGCGCACCGCGCGCGGTGGCCGGCGAGGATCCGCCGCGCGCCGGACCGATGGCCGCGGCACTCGCGGCGCTGCGCGCCACTTTCGGCCATCGCGAATTCCGTGGCCACCAGGCGGCCGTGATCGGCCACCTGCTCGACGGCGGGGACGCGCTGGTGCTGATGCCCACCGGCGGGGGCAAGTCGCTGTGCTACCAGGTCCCGGCGCTGATTCGACCCGGCACCGGCGTGGTGGTCTCGCCGCTGATCGCGCTGATGAAGGACCAGGTCGATGCGCTGCGCGTGGCCGGCGTGCGAGCCGCCTTCCTGAACTCGACGCTCCCCGGCGCCGAGGCGGGTGCGGTGGAACGCGCCTTCCTGGCCGGCGAACTCGACCTGCTCTACGTCGCGCCCGAACGGCTGCTCACCGCGCGCTTCCTCGACCTGCTCGCGCGTGCGCGGATCGCGCTGTTCGCCATCGACGAGGCGCACTGCGTGTCGCAGTGGGGCCACGACTTCCGGCCGGAATACCTCGGGCTGGGCGTGCTGCACGAGCGCCATCCGGAGGTACCCCGGATCGCGCTCACCGCCACCGCCGATGCGGTGACTCGCGCCGAGATCGTCGCGCGCCTGCGGCTCGAGCGCGCCCGGCAGTTCGTGTCGAGCTTCGACCGACCGAACATCCGCTACGAAGTCGTGGAGAAGGATGGCGCGCGCGATCAGCTCGCGCGCTTCGTGCGCGGCGGACACCGCGGCGAGGCCGGCATCGTCTACTGCCAGTCTCGCCGCCGGGTGGAGGACACCGCGCAATGGCTGTCCGGGCTCGGCGTGAACGCGTTGCCGTACCACGCCGGCCTGGACGCCGACGTGCGACGGCGCCACCAGGAACGGTTCCAGCGCGAGGACGGTCTGGTGATGGTGGCCACCGTCGCCTTCGGCATGGGGATCGACAAGCCGGACGTACGCTTCGTCGCGCACCTCGACCTGCCGCAGAGCCTGGAGGGCTACTACCAGGAGACCGGACGCGCCGGGCGCGACGGCGAGCCGGCGCAGGCCTGGCTGGCCTACGGCCTGTCGGATGTCGTGATGCTCGCCGGGCGGATCGAAGGGTCGGCCGCGCCCGACGAGGTGAAGCGCATCGAGCGCCAGCGCCTCGACGCGATGCTCGGCTACTGCGAGACCACGCAGTGCCGGCGGCAGGTCCTGCTCGCCTTCTTCGGCGAACCGGCCGAACCCTGCGGCAACTGCGACAACTGCCTGCATCCGCCGGCGACAGTGGATGCCACGGTACCCGCGCGCAAGCTGCTGTCGGCGGCGCTGCGTACCGGTCAGCGCTTTGGCGCCGGACACCTGATCGACGTCCTGCGCGGGCGCGCCACCGAACGGGTCGCCCGGCTCGGGCACGACACCCTGCCCACCTTCGGCGTGGGCAGCGAGTTCGACGATACCGGCTGGCGGGCGCTGGTGCGCCAGCTGCTCGCCTCCGGCTACCTGCGCGCCGATCCCGAGCGGCACGGCGCGCTCGAACTGACCGGTGCCGCGCGTCCGCTGCTGCGCGGCGAACTCACGCTGCGGCTGCGCCGTGCCGCGCCGCGCGCTTCGGGTACGCGCACGCGCGGCAGCCCGCGACGGGCGCTGCCGGCCGATGCCGAACCGGCGCTGTTCCAGGCGCTTCGCGAGTGCCGGCGTCAGCTGGCCGCCGCGCAGGGGGTTCCCCCCTACGTGATCTTCCACGACGCGACGCTGGTGGAGATGGCCCAGCAGCGTCCGGCCGACGCCGTCGCGCTGCGCCGGATCGGCGGCGTGGGCGAGGCGCGCCTCGCGCGCTACGGCGAGGCCTTCCTTGCGGTGATCGCCGCGCATCCGCCCCCCCGAGGCTGACCGGGGGCCGGGGCCGGGGGAGTCGCCGCCGGTCGCGGGCTCCGCGCCGGCAGGGCCGGCCGTACCCGGGGGCAGTCGCCGCGCCGCTCGCGTAGACTGTCGGCTGCAGGCCGACGGGCACGCCCGCGGTCGCATCGCGGGGAGGCCGATATGCAGCTGCGAATCACGGGGCCGGGATTCGGCGCCGAAGTGGTCGGGGTGGGGCTCGCCGACGTTGTCGCGAGCGACCAGGCGCGCGACGCGGTGCGCGAGGCCTTCGACACCCACTCGGTGCTCCTGTTCCGCGGACAGCAGGTGACCGACGACCTGCAGGAAGCGTTCTCGCGCCGGTTCGGTCCCCTGGAGACCGGCAAGGTGGCCTCGCTGGGCGAGGGTACGCCGTTCTCGATCCTCACCAACGTCGATCGCGCCACCGGCGCACTGGTCGCGCCCGACCACAAGGAGTCGCTGCGTGCCCGCGCCAACCAGCTGTGGCACACCGACAGCTCCTACAAGCGCGCGCCGGCAGTCGCCTCGGTGCTCTCGGCGCGTGTCATTCCACCCTCCGGCGGCGAGACCGAGTTCGCGTCCCAGCGCCTCGCCTGGGATCGGCTCCCCGCGCCCCTGCGCGAGCGGCTGCACGATGCGTTCGCCTGGCACAGCTACTCGCACTCGCGCGACCAGATCGCGCCGCACCTGGCGTCCGCCCGCGAGCGCGAGGCCATGCCCCCGGTGTGCTGGCGCATCCGCTGGCGCAATCCGTCCAACGGCCGCGACTCGCTCTACATCGCCTCCCACACCAGCGCGATCGAGGGCCTGGAGCCCGCGGAGGGCTCGCGGCTGCTCGGCGAACTGCTGGACCATGTCACCGCAGCCGGCCACACCTGGCTGCACCGCTGGCAACCCGGGGACGTGGTCATGTGGGACAACCGGGCCACGCTCCACCGCGGCCGCCCGTGGCCGGCGACCGACCATGCACGGCTGATGGTGCGCACCACGATCACCGCCACCGCCGCCGATGGCGTGGACGACCTGCGACCCCGCCTGCACTGAGCCGCGGGCGCGCGCGGGGCGCGGCGCGCCCGCGC
>JBIPNU010000096.1:0-7276 GCA_044370615.1 Burkholderiales bacterium | reverse complement strand
CGTGGGCTGCCGGCAGCGGCACCGACCTGTGGTCGCGCGCCTTCTCGGTGCGACTTCAGGAGGCGATCGGCCAGCCGGTGGTGATCGACAACCGCGGCGGGGCCGGCACGGTCATCGGCACCGAGATCGCGGCGCGCGCGCCGGCCGACGGCTACACGATCTACGTCGGCGGGTCGGTATCGCTCGCGATCAGCCCGGCGATCTACCCGAAGGTCAGTTACGACCCGGTGCGCGACTTCACCCCGGTCAGCCTGGTCTCGCGCTTCTACAACGCGGTCGCCGTGCACCCCTCGCTGCCGGTGCGCAGCGTGCGCGAACTGATCGAATTCTCCCGCAAGCGCCCGGGCGAACTGATGATGGCCTCGGCTGGCAACGGATCCACCAGCCACCTGACCGGCGAACTGTTCATGTCCATGACCGGCGTGAAGTGGGTGCACGTGCCCTACAAGGGCGGTGGCCAGTCGGTCGCCGGCGTGGTGGGCGGCGAGTCGCACTTCACGATCTCGCCGGTGGTGAGCACCGCGCCGATGGCGCGCGCCGGCAAGCTGCGGTTGCTCGCGGTGACCAGCGCCGCGCGCCTGCCCTCGATGCCGGATCTGCCGACCGTCGCCGAGGCCGGGGTACCCGGTTTCGAGTACGGCGGCTGGAACGGCATCCTGGTGCCCGCCGGCGTGCCCTCGGACATCGTGGCAAGGCTGCACGCGGCGACTGTTCGCGCCGCCGGCACACCGGAGTTTCGCGAGGTGCTCGAGACCGAGGGCTCGCAACTGGTCGCGAGTACGCCCGACCAGTTCGCCGCCTTCATCCGGGCCGAGGTCGAACAGCACCGCAAGCTCATCCGGGCCGCCGGCATACGGCCCTGATCCGCTCGCGGCGCCCGCCCGGCCGGGCCCGCGCCGGGCCGGGCCCGACCGGAACTGATCCGACCTGACCTCGTCGGGTCTGGCCTGGCTGCCACGTGCCGCCCCCGGTGGTCGTCGCCCGTCACGCGCCGCGGCGGCGGGCAGTCCGCCGCCGGGGACTGCCCGCTGGCGACCACCCACCACCCCGCGCCGGCCGCAGCACGCTGCGGGGACCGCGGCGTCGAAGGCGTCGCCTGACCGACCCGGCTTGCGGGTATCCTATCGGGATGGACCCGCTGCCTCTCGATCCACGCGAGATCGACCATCGCGCCCGCTCCCGGCTGAACGGACTGTGCAGTTACGTGGTCGATCGGGTGACACACCTGCGCACCGATGCGGACTGGATCGCGAGCCGGCTTGCCGATGAGCGGACCCGGGTGCTGCCGGTCTGGCGCAGTCGCAACCTCGTGAGGGCGGGCGAGGCCGCCTGCGCGGTGATGTTCGCCCCCGGCGAGGCCGCCGACCTCCTCGAGGCCACCGATGCACTGGTGCTGCTGGGCGAGGACGAGGGCGTGACCTACTTCGCGGTGGCGGTAGGCCCGCGCGACGAGGCCCTGCAGGCGCGCCTGGCGACCGCCGGCGAGTTCCTCGATCTGCGCGAGACCGCACCGCTGCTCGCCGCGCGCGAGACCGCGCTGCTCGCCCACGCGCGCGCGATGATGCACTGGCACCAGACGCACCGCTATTGCGGCAGCTGCGGCTCGCCGACGCGGGTGGTCGAAGCCGGTCACTCGCGGGTGTGCACCGACGAGCGCTGCGCGCGGTCGGCCTACCCGCGTACCGATCCGGCGATCATCGTCGCCGTCTCGCGCGGCGAGCGGCTGCTGCTCGGGCGCAAGCCCGACTGGCCGGTCGGCCGGTTCTCGACGGTGGCCGGGTTCGTCGAACCCGGCGAGACGCTCGAGGAGGCGGTCGCGCGCGAGGTCAAGGAGGAGACCGGCGTGATCTGCGGCGCGGTGCACTACCACTCCTCGCAACCGTGGCCGTTTCCCGCGTCGATCATGCTCGGCTTCCACGCATACGCGGACAGCGACGCGATCCAGGTCGATCGCAACGAGCTCGAAGACGCGCGCTGGTTCACCCGCGAGACGATCGCCGCGGGCCTGCGCGATGGCAGTTTCCTGCTGCCGCGACCGCTGTCGGTGTCGTTCCGGCTGATCGAGGACTGGTTCGACGCCGAGCGTCCCGCTGGCATGCCCGCGCTTCGCGCGCTCGCGACCGGACACACCTGGTAGCCCGCGCGCGCCGGCTCAGAGCAGTTCGAACAGCGACAGGTTCTGCACCCGCAGGAAGGACTGCTGGGCCGCCTGCAGCAGCGTCTGCTGAAGCGTGAGGTCGCTGATCGCGCGCGCGAGGTCGACATCGCGCAGGCGCGACACCTCCTCCGTGTACTGGTCGGCGAGGTCGGCGCTGGTCGAGCGGGTCGACTCCACCTCGCGCTGGCGGCTGCCGAGCGAGGTCTGGACATCCAGCGCCCGTCCCAGCGCGTTGTCGAGATTGGAGAGCGCCAGCGTGATCGCGTTGGCGAGCCGGGCTTCGCCCTGCGCCCCGTTGACCGGCGTCGACAGCGCCTGGATCGCCTGGTGAATCGTCGCGAACACATCCTGGGTGCCACTGCGCTCGATCGACACGGTGTCGCCGTCGGCCGGGTCGCCCTCGACCGCCACGTTGATGCCCATGTCGAAGGCGGGCTCGGCGCCCTGGCTGCGCAGCGCGATCGCGCTGCCGGAGACGTAGGTCCGGGCGTAGGGGCCGGTCGGGGAGGCCGCGGCGCCGGTGAGCAGCGAGTTGCCACTCACCGCATCGACGATGTCGTACGTGGTCACCGCCGGCACCGCGGACGAGTCCACGTCGAAGCGCACGGTGAAGCGACCGGGATTGCCGGGGGCCTCCCAGGCCGCCGGATCGACGACCGAACCGGCTCCGATCCGGGCGGTGCCGGTATTGCCGGCACCCGCCTGCGCGAGGAACGCTCCGTTGCCGGTACGCACGCGCTGGAACACGTCAGCACCGGACTCGCTCACCTCGATGAAGCGCGACGGCGAGAGCTGGATCAGCCGCTGACCCTGATCGCCCGCGTACTGAACCTGCCCGGGTGCAGTCTCGCTGAACGGGCGGATCGCGCCGCGATAGCCCGAGTACAGGTAGTTGCCCTGGCCGTCGGTCGCGTTGGCAAGTCCGAGCAGGTCCTGGTAGCGCCCGCCCAGGTCGCCGGCGAGCGTGGCACGCCCGGCGTTGCCCAGGGCCGGGTTGCCGGCTGCGACCATCGTCGCGCGAACATCCTGCAGCAGGGCCACCACGCCGGAGAGATTGCGCTCGGTGAGCGACAGCGCCGACTCCGCCGAATCGGCATTGCGCACGAACTGCTCGCTCACCGCCTGCGACTGGGTGACGTCGAGGATACGACCGGCAGCAATCGGATCGTCCGAGGGTCGGGCGACCCGGCGGCCGGTGGACACCTGCTGCTGCACATCGAGCAGCCCGCGCTGGCGATCGGCGATCGCCGACAACCCCTGTTCGAACAGGTTGGTGGTGCTCACGCGTATCGACATCGGAGTGGCTTCCTGGCTCGGGGGAAAGCGACCGCGCGCGGCGGCCGGCGACCTCGGGACGAATGAACGGGATCAGGGACGGTCCGGGTCCCCGGAAGCGCCGGGTGCAGCGGCATCCAGGTACCGGGGGAAGGACACGAAGCGCATGGCAGGCGGCTCTCAGCTGATCGCAAGGATCGATTCGAACAGCCGCGAGGCGGTCGCGATGACCTTGCTCGCGGCCTGGTAGGCCTGCTGGTAGCGGATCAGGTTGGCCGCCTCCTCGTCGAGATTCACGCCCGACAGCGACTGCTGAGTCCGCTGGGTCTCGGCGAGGATCGCGTCCTGGGCAAGCCGCGTGACCTCGATCTCCCGGGCGCGGCTTCCGATGACGCCGACCATCGAGCTGTAGGCGGTCTGCAGCGTGCTGTTGCCGGCATCGAGCACGGCTGCAGTCTGCAGGCCGGCCAGCAGCACCGCGTTGCGTGCGTCGTTGCGCCCGCCGGTGTTCGACTGCACCTGAAGGACGTCGCCGCCGCGGGCCACGCCGGTGAGCGTGCTGGTCCAGCCGTTGAAGGACACGCTCATGCCGCTGGTGTAGGCGACGTTGCTCGCGAGGGTGACACCGGCGGTGGCATCGACCACGTCGAAGGTCGCGCCACCGGAATCGAAGGTCAGGGTGACCGTGTTGCGCAGCGCGGGGTCGAGCGGCGGCTGCGTGGAAGCGTCGACCACGGGCGCGGCGATGGCCACGGAGCCGGCGTTGGCGGTGGCGGCGATCGCGGCCACCGGCGCGGCGGCAGCCACCCGCGCCGGGTCGGTGACCGCCAGTCGAAGGTCGCGCGCCGCGTAGCGGGTCGGCTGCACGAGCCAGGAGTCGCCAGCCGCGGGCACGCCGGCAGCCACCGAGAACGACAGGCCGTCGACCGTCTGCGGAAGCGTCGCGAACGGGCCGCTCACGGTGTCGTCGCTCAGGCGCGTGACCCGGTACTGGCTGCCGTCCCAGGACAGTCGATAGTCGCTGGTGCCGACCGCGGAGACGTCGGTCACCGACACCGCGACGGTGGCGGCGACACCCGCGCCTGGCGTCACCACCGGCGAGGGAACCTGGAAGAAGTTGCCGCCGGCCGCGCCGCCGAGGTCCTGGCCGAGGCGATGCTGCGCGTTGAACGCGGTGCCCAGCGCGAGCGCCACTCGCCCGAATGCATTCTGCACGCCATCCAGCGTCTCGCTGCGGAAGCCGAGCAGCGCGCCCAGCGCGCCGCCAGTGAGCATCGACGGATCGATCGCGGTGAGCCCGCCCGCGATGCGGTAGCCGATGTCGAGTTGCCGCGGATCCTCGGCGTTGGGGGCGGTGGCCAGCGCGCTCACGCGCTCGCCGATCACCAGCGCCTGCCCTGTGCCGATGGTGACGTTGAACGAGCCGTCGTCCTGGCGAATCGCCTGCGCGCCCACCAGCCGGTTGAGGTCCATCAGCAGGCGGTCGCGCTGGTCGAGCAGGTCGTTGGGCTGCGCAGCACTGCCGGTGCGCAGCTGGGCGATCCGTCCGTTGAGCTCGGCGATGCGCGTCGCGATCGAGTTGATTTCCGTGGCGGTGGACGCGATCTCCGCATTGACGCCGGTGCGAACCTCCCCGAAGCGCTGGTCGAGCGCGCCGAAGCGCGACAGCAGCGCGCCTCCCTGGGACAGCAGCGC
The DNA here is from genome assembly GCA_044370615.1 of Burkholderiales bacterium. Taxonomy (GTDB): domain Bacteria; phylum Pseudomonadota; class Gammaproteobacteria; order Burkholderiales; family CAIKXV01; genus CAIKXV01. The sequence continues at coordinate 2,148 of JBIPNU010000096.1, read as the reverse complement.
CTGACGGGCGGTGGTGATCGCCGGAGCGGCGGTGAGATCCTGCGCGGCGCGGAAGAAATCCTGAAGGGCCGGCGTGAGCCCGGAGGTCGGATCGGCCACCAGGTCGTTGATCCGGCTCACCTGCAGCTGGTACGCGGCGTAATAGGAGGCCTGCGACTGGGCGACCTGCGTCTGCCGGTCGAGCACCTGGCTGTAGATGCGCGCGACGTCGGCCACCGCCACGCCGCGACCCATGAAGCCCGCACCGCTCACCTGCGGGGTCTGCGTGGCCAGACCGACCCGCTGCCGGTGAAAGCCCTCGGTGCCGGCATTGCTGATGTTGTGGCCGGTCGTCACCAGCGCCGCCTGCGCGGCGTTGAGCGCGGTGAGTCCGATGTTGAGGATGCTGCCGGCCATGTCGTCGCCCCTGCGCTGTTATATCGGCCCTGCGGCCGGATTCTTGATCGCCGTCGCCGCAGCGGCAGGCACCGAGCCGTCGCGGCTGCGGCGAACCTCGGCGATCACCCGGTCGGCAAGCCCGATCCCGGGCCCGGACGCGAGCCGATTGGCCAGCTGCTCGTCGAGCAGCGAGGTGTAGAGCCGCGTATCGCGGCTCTCGAAGGGGTTGGATCCCTCGTCGCCACCGAGGTCGGAGGCGGCGCGCATCGACTTGAGCAGCTGGTTGAGGAACAGCGACTCCAGCTGGCGCGCAGCCGCCTCGAGCGCCCGGTCATCGCCTGCGCGCGCACCACCGCGCAGGCCGCCCAGCGCGGCCGGGTCGAGGGACGAGGACAGGCTGCCGATCGGACCCATCAGATGATCTCCAGTTCCGCCTGCAGCGCGCCGGCCGCACGCATCGCCTGCAGTATCGACAGCAGGTCCTGCGGGCTTGCGCCCACCGCGTTGAGCGCCCGGACCACCTCGTTGAGCGTCGCGCTGCCCGGGATCTGCACGAGCTGGCCGCGATCCGCGCGCACCTCGATGCTGGGTCGGTCGGTCACTACGGTCTGGCCGCCCGACAGGGCGCCTGGCTGGCTCACCTGCGGATCCGAGCTCACCGTGACCGAGAGGTTGCCGTGCGCGACCGCGCAGGGCAGCACCGTGACGAGCTGGTTCATCACCACCGACCCGGTACGCGCGTTGATGATCACCCGCGGGGAAGCCTCGGCGCGCGTGACCGGCAGGTTCTCCATGCGCGCGAGAAAGCCCACGCGCTGGTTGGCGTCGGCGGGTGCGGTCACCCGCACGTGGCGCGCGTCGATCGCCTGGGCGATCCCGTCGCCGAAGGTGGCATTGATCGTCTCCACCATGCGGGTGGCGGTGGTGAAGTCGGCATCGCGAAGCTCGAGGTTGACGAACTCGCCCTGGCCGACGGGCGTCGCCGGCGTGCGCTCGACCGTCGCGCCCGAGGGAATCCGGCCGGAGTTGAGCTGGTTCACCTGCACGCTGGAGCCACCGGAGGATGCGCCGGCGCCGCCCAGCAGGATGTTGCCCTGCGCCACCGCGTAGATCTGACCGTCGGCGCCGCGGAGCGGCGTCATCAGCAGGGTGCCGCCGCGCAGGTTGCGCGCGTTGCCCATCGACGACACGGTCACGTCCAGCGCCTGACCGGGACGGGCGAAGGCCGGCAGCGTCGCCGTGACCATCACCGCCGCGACGTTGCGCAGCTGCAGGCTGGTCGCCGGCGGCAGCTGCACGCCGAGCTGACCGAGCATGCTCACGATGCTCTGCACGGTGAACGGCGTCTGCGTGGTCTGGTCGCCGCTGCCATCCAGGCCGGCCACGATGCCGTAGCCGACCAGCTGGTTGCCGCGCACGCCCTGGAGCGTCGCGATGTCCTTGATCCGGTTCTGCGCAAAGGCGCTGCTCGCAAGCATGGCGAGCAGCGAGAACACGACGAACATGAGCGTGAAGCCAGGCCGGGCCTCGGAGTCCTCGCGCCGTGCGTGGCGGCGGTCGTCTCGGGTGTCGGTCAGGCGCACGGAGCAGCGAAGCGGGCGGGTGTGCACGACGGGCTCCTCAGAAGGGCAGGATGTTGAGGAAGAAGCGCGACAGCCAGGCCATCCGCTGCGCCTCGCTCACGTAGCCCGAGCCGCGGAACTCGATGCGCGCGTCGGCCACCCGGGTGGAGGACACGGTGTTGGCCGCGGTGACGCTGGTCGGGTTGAC